>CAVKAU010000163.1:0-3663 GCA_963654035.1 bacterium
GGAAAATGAAGAAAGAACCCATTAAAATCATCAATAAAAGTCCTGCGTCAATCATTAACCATTTAGTGGTAATTGGAAATTTAAAATCATATACGCCAGTAGGAGCTAAAAATAAAATGCCTACGACAAATATAAACAAGCCAATCAAGAAAATGATGATTGAAACAACACGCACGGGCATTGATATTCCTTCATGGGCGGAATAGGAAATATTTCTTAGAAAAAAACTGCCTTTCTTGAAGGAATTAATCGTTAGCATAATAAAGAAGCCTATAACGACCAAAAGAAACGCTAAGCATATTAAATCAAATATATTGTTGTTCATCGTCTTACTTTGCCAAATGTTAACGATGCTTAAAATGCCAGAAAGGATGCTTAACACCCCTAAAATAATCCAGGCCGCCAATAAGCCACGTAAAAAGTAAGTTTCTTTTTTTGTAATCATAAACAAGAGGATTATAGCACGATAAAAAAGATTATAGGAATAAGTAAAATTAGGCTAGGCGACATCAGCTCCTTCTTCAATGCCATCAATAATCAAATTGGCGAATTTTGAAATCACGTCCATGTTTTTTCTAAATTTCCTAATATCCCCTTCAGCCCAAGCGCTTATATAAGAAAAATTAAAGTTTTTTGTATCGAGGTCTAAGTAAGAGCAAACAATACAAGCGATTGATTCCGCTTCGACTTCTTTTATTTCACGTTTTTCTTTAGGGGAAAGGCCATCAAAATCTTCACGAGGCTTTGAATGAGCAAGGGCATGACCTAATTCATGGATGGTTGTAGATACTTCTTGAAGGTCGCTAAGGGATGAGCGAATTTTGATTTCGCGCTTGCTATGGTTGCAAAGTCCATAACATTCTTCATCAAGTTCAGAAACATCGCAATATGTGATTTTATAACCATATGTGTCAGCTATTTTTCTTAATGATGCCAAAATCTCATTCTTGTTTGAAATTATTTTTTCTTCGTTAAACTTAAATGCATTCATTTCCTTTCCTTCCGTTTGGGAAATATCAAAAACGTAACCGGTTTGGAAACCTTTAAGAATCCGTTTTTCACTATCAGAACCCTCTTCTTTTTCGTTTTTTCCAATTATTGGTTTAAATATCCTTATGGCTTTTTCGCCCTTTCTAACATATCTTCCAAACGAATTCCATTTTCTTAACCCATTAACCGTTTTCGCTTCAGGGCATTGAACGATAATATAAAGCTGATTGTTAATGGAATATTTTCCTAGATTCCCCATACTTAAAAGAACTTCTTTGTATTTTCCCTCCTTTATGAATCTTTCAAATTCATCATCGATTCTTTTCGTTAATTCATCCATCTCCTCCTTACTGATCTTTTTCATATTTTTATCCTCCTCACTTATATAAAGACGAGGTTTGAAGATTTTTGCCTAATAAAGAAAAGAATATTTCTTCTCCAAATAATGTATAATTTGCTCATGGATATTTTTAATCGAGTAATGGCAATATTTATTACATACAGCTCCCTTTTCTTTTTAGGTGCCATAGGTGGATGGATAATTGAACTTTTCTTTAGAAGATATGTCTCACAAAAAAGATGGGTTAACCCTGGTTTCTTGGTCGGGCCAATCGTTCCTTTGTATGGTTTTGGTTTAGCAAGTTTTTATTTCTTTGCCAATGTCATCCCTTGGCAAAATATTTCATCTATTGCTTGGCTAAATACGCTCATTGAAGTGTTTGCCGCAGGACTCTTCATGACTGTTATTGAATATATCGCTGGCCTTATATTCATTAAGGGGATGCATATCAAACTTTGGGATTATTCAAAAAGACTTTGGAACATTCAAGGGATAATCTGCCCATTATTCAGCCTTATTTGGCTTCTTTGTGGAGCGGCATATGTTTATCTATGTAACCCACTATTCGTTAGCTTTGCTAACTTCATCACCGAATATTGGTTTTATATCACCTTTCCTATGGGCGCTTTCTACGGAATCATTGTCGTGGACTTCTTCTATTCAATGCAAATCGTCGCCAAGATCAGGAATTCTTTGGAAAATTCCAAGGCGGTCGCCTCATGGGAAAAGATCAAAGTTTCTTTCAAAGATCATCTTGCCGAGAAGAAAGAAAAATCCAACTTCATTTTTGCTTTCTCCACTAAAAAAGAAGAATTTGATCTGATGGTCAAAGAAGCAATGGCCAAATCAAAGAAAGAATATGACGATTGGGTTGCTAAAAGAATGACAAAAAGAAACGAAAAGAAGAAAAGCTAAGTAATTCAACTATATATCTATATATAAATAAATGAGGTCGAAGATTTTATTCTTCGATTTTTTCATTATTTTCTAATCTGTAACTATATTTTTGAAACATTTTTTATTTTTTTGTATCTTTCCTATTGACACTAGTTACAAGTATATGTAAACTATAACCACAACAAAGAAACATTCTTCTAATTGTTGTAACTTCAAGCGAGGTATTAATTATGAAAAACACAAAGAAAGTCATCTTAGCAGCATTCGGAGCCCTTCTTACTGGAGCTGGCGCTGTTGGAATTTCTATGAAAGCAATGAATAATAATGGCGTTACCACTATTGATAACAGCAATATTTCATTGGTGAACAATAATGTTCGCGATTTTGTAGTTAAGGTCGATGGTGGCAAATCTGCCTCATTCGATATCGCTTCGATTATTCTTAATGGTATTCAAGATGGCGCTGGAAAGCTTATTGGAACTGGCCTTTATAGCCTTGCTCAAACTGGCTTTAACGCCATTCTTTCCCAAATGGGGTTTGATATGAGAACAGTTGAAGAAAAAGGCTTCGACAAACTAGAAAGCCAAATTGATCAACTTCAAAAAAGTCTTGAAAAAGGCATTGGCGATGTTGAAAGAAAGATGGTTGAGATTCATAACAAAGATGTCATGTGCGGATTGCTTGACAAAGTTAAGAGTGTCCAAACCCCTATTGCTTCAAAAATGGCCGTTTTAGCTGAAATCTCTAGAAAAGAATTAGTTAAAGAAGACGCTAACGAAATCAAAAAAGAAAAAGAAACATTCCTTAAATCCTTAAGTGAACTCAAATTTAGCAAACTTAGTGAGAACAATCTCTGGAATGCCACCGAACGTTTAGCTGAATCGATTTCCGAACCTTATCAAGTTGATAAATCTTTAGGCTTATTCGATTTATACGAAGATACCTATGGTTCCATCGAAACTTGGGATTATATGACCATTGCTCCAAGAAAACAATTTATCGCCTATCTTGGATTCATCGTCAATAGCTTAGCCCAATTAGCTAAACTTCAAGCTGCTTATCAAATGAATCAGCTTAAAGAAAATGACGCTAATCGCAAAGACTATGAAAATGGCATCGAAGCCATGGTCAAAGCCGTAAGCAACGTGAACAACGTCTTAAAAAATGAATTAGACAAACTTGCGGAAATTCAAAAGGATCATGATGAAAAACACATCATGACTCATAGAGATAGAGTTATTGGAAAAGATGGCAAGTTAACAATTAAAAAAGGCATTACGGTCTCTACTCGCTTATTACCTGTCACAACTGGTGATAACGATGATAACTACCTCTCCTATAACTACACTGGCAAAAACTTAATCGAAGTTTCAAGAAGCGCCGGTGGTCAATCTTGGGTCTATCAAAATTGCATCTATACCCTTAATTGCGATGCG
>CAVKAU010000164.1:0-2749 GCA_963654035.1 bacterium
CCTTATTCAATTTCACCGATCATGAAGTCGAAATTGAAGCCCAGGAAAGAATAGCGCAAGGAATATTTATCAAATACCTTCCAACTGATGATGATAACGCTTCAGGAATAAGAAATGGTGGTTTTGGTTCAACAAAAACACATTAAAATCTAAAAATCCCTATTAAAAAGCCCTTGGATTTAATTTCAAGGGCTTTTATATTTCTTTTGTTTTAAGGAATTTCAATGATGGATTATCAAGATTTTCGAGGTTTTTGAATTTCCGTTTATCCATCTTGCAAATTCTTATTGCCGCGTGCTTCCCGGAGAATAAAGCGATTGGCAAACCGCCTGGCGGCATCACCCATTGCCCAGCAAGAGCAAAATTCTTAATGCCAAATTCGCCTTTTCTCATTAAACCTTTAGAATTTTTGGTCGTAAGGAAAGACATATAAGCTCCTTTATAGGCGTTGCAATATCTTTCATACGTTAAAGGAGTGGTCACATCCAATAATTCAATATCATCTTCATTCAAAGAAAAAGCTTTTGCGGATTCCTTTTTGAAATAATTTCCTATCTCTTCTTTCTTTTGAATGTAGTCTTCTTTGCTAAGATTCTTTAAATATTCATAATCTTGTGAATTCGTAGGTAAAAGAATCGTGAATGTCGTATATCCATTCTTATTCAACAAGCGATCAAAGGAAAAGTTTCTGATGCAGTAATGATTTAACTTAGATGCAAGGAAAGGAATCTCTTCAATGAGGTAATCAATCATCTTAGGGAAAGCGGAAATGTCTTTTTTTGTTCTAAAAGATATTTGGATAGACGATACAAGAGGATTATCGATCTCATTATTAAAACGGCTCTCAAAGAAAGAGTCCTTATATTTGCCTTCAAGAAGATTATTTAAGAGATGATAGGCATCGCATGAAGAAATGACATAATCAGAATTAATTATCTCCCCACCTTCTAAAGTAAGGCCTGTTGCAACATTATTTGTGACGTTGATTTTAGAGACAGACTTATTTAAGTATAATTTGCCACCTTTAGCTAGATATGTGTTCTTAATACGGTTAATCATCGCTAAAGAACCTCCTTCAACCATGCCCGCATCTTCCAAAGAAACGGCTTGGGAGATGTAAAAGAAGGAGTGCACATTATAATTTTCTGGTAAGAAACGCAAAAGAATATCTCCTAATTCCTTATTTTTAAAACGTGAGCAATATTCTTTCATTGAAACGTGTTTATAATGGGCAAAAGGCAAGGCCATTGGTAACATTCTTAATCCAAATGCCATAAACTCGATGATATTCATGTATTCCATTGGTTTTTTCGTTGGAATAGCCACCGATTGATAGAATTTGACATTTCTAATGAAGTTATTGATCATTCTTTTGTCTGAAGGAAAATGACGCAACATTTCTTCTTTCAATTTTGCTAAATCAGCATAAAAAGTGAATAGTTCGCCATTAGAAAGATAAAACTTCGTTAAGTATTCAGTCTCGTATATTGTTGATGATTCATCAAAAGCCCCAACATGTCTCCATAAAGGGAAAAGATCGCTTTTAGGATTGGTGCCAACTATCCAATGAGCGCATCCTTCAATATAAGTACCTTTTCTATACCATCCGGTGCATTCTCCACCAGGAATGGAGTGCTTCTCATAAATAGCCACATCAAAGCCATTATCAAGAGCGTAGATTCCAGCCGCTAAACCAGATAATCCACCTCCAACTATGACAATTGATGACTTTTTTGATGTTTCCATTGGGCTATTTTAATACATATAGGCAGCAATTACTTTAAAAATATCTAAGGATGGTGATTTTCAAGATGTATTTTATATGAAATTCTTCCGATTTGATTGTAGAATAAACACATGATAAAAATTTATTATTCCCCGAGTTGTTCATCGTGTCGAAAAGTCAAAAAATGGTTTGACGAGCAAAAGATTCCTTATGTCGCTAAGGATATTTTCACTTCCCTTACAGAAGATGATATCAAAGACATGATTTGCAAGTCGATTGATGGAACCGATGAGATTATTTCCAAACGCTCAAAAATCGTTCTAGAGAATAATATAGACTTTGATTCGATGAAGATTTCCGAACTCGTTTCTTTTATCAAAAAGAATCCATCTGTTTTAAAAAGGCCTATTATCGTGGACGATAAACGTTTGCAAGTTGGCTATAACGAAGAGGACATTGATATGTTTGTTCCTCGCGCAAGAAGAATGGCTTATATGTTTTGCAAAGAGTGTCCAAAAAACACTGATTGCGCTGGTGCGCCTGAAAGTAAGGACTAAAGTTCTTTCTTTTTGAAGAAGCGATGTTTCTTCTTTTCTTCTTTCGAAGTTAGGAAAAGCTTATATTCAGTATCGATTTCTTTGATACATTTGTTGATGATGATTTGATCTTTCTTCGGGTCATCATCTTTTTCTTTGTCTTCTAAATATAAAAGAGTTCCGGCGACTGCTGAAGCGTGCTCTTCTTTGATATATGGGTAATGTTTTTTCTTATATGAGCGAAGGAAGTCAAGAAGATTTGGTATTTGCTTATAATCTGGGTTTTTCTCATTGAACTTGGTTTTCTCGGTTTTCTTAAGCAAAGATTTGAAATCTTTCTTGTTAGTTAATAAGGCGTGTGCCTTTTCTTTGAAAGAGGAATATTTCTCCATTAACTCCCTATCAATTGGCGCATCTTGAAGCTTCTTTCTTCTTTTTTCTTCTTCATCTTTTTGTGCTGTTTCAGTTTTTTCTTTTGCTTCTGCTG
>CAVKAU010000165.1:0-2328 GCA_963654035.1 bacterium
GATATAATTCGTGCGACATGCCAAAAAAAGCAAAACGAATTAACAATCGTGGATTCTGCCCATTTTGATTCATACGACGACCCTTATTATCGTTTTACTTATGCTCCATATGAAAGGCTACAGATACTTTCGCCGTCAAAGGCTTTACTTGATTCAGCCTTAATCGCGATTGAAACGGTTAAGATTCTTTCTTCGATATATCCGGTAAAGGAAACTTCTTTGAGAAACTCGTTGGAAAGAAAACCTCTTCCGTGCCGCTTAGAGAAATTCGACAATGTTTTTGTCGATGAGGCACATAATGCCGAAGGAATAGATTTATTGATGGAATCTCTTCCTAACATTCAAAAAGATAGAAAGATACATGTCTTATTCGCTACTTTAAAAGATAAAAATATTTCTAGAATGCTTGCTTCCTTAGGCAAAGAAGCATCAGAGATTTTTCTAACGACATTCAATAACCCATTGGCAAAAGATGAATTAGATTATTTCCTCTATGTTGATGATTATTCCTTCCAAGAAGATTGGAAAACCGCTTTAGACAATCTTCTTTCGAGATATAAAAACGATCTTGTTTTGGTAACGGGTTCCCGTGAATTCGCCTATTTGGCAAGAGAATATCTTTTAAAAAGGAATTAATCATGAGCAAAGAATTAAAACGAATTGAAAAAATAACGCTTTCGGCGATGCTTTTGGCGGTTTCGGTTATTCTTGGAAGCATAACAAAGATGATTTCAATCCCCCATCTTTCTTTTATCAGTATCTCCTTTACCCCGATGATCGTGGTTTTTGCTTCGCTTACTTTAGGCCCAATCTATGGAGCAGTGGTAGGAGGCCTTGCTGATTTATTACCAGCTTTTATTATGCCAACAGGCGCTTATAACTTTTTGCTTACAATCGTCTATGTTCTTTTAGGCATTTTTCCTTGGCTACTAGAAAAGTTAACAAAAAGAATGAGAAATTTCTTTCCATTTATTTATGTCACGATCTTTTTGATTGCTTTGCTTTTAGGCTTAGAAATCTATTTCTTTTATGGCACGGACATCCTTGATAAAAGACTTTCATATTACAGCCCTTATGTGAAGATCATCATTCTTTCAATATCGGCTTTGATGGATATTGCAACTTCCTTAGGGCTTATTTTTGCTGAGCGATATCATAAAAAGAAAAATACGTCATTTTTAGATTCTCCAAAGCCATCGGAGATTGCTTTTATTTCTTTTTTCCTTGAAATAACATTGCTTGTTCTTCTAAGAGGGCTCGCTTACTACCTTTATTTTATTGTTATTTCATCTACTGGTTACCGAGTTGCCTATGAACTTATTATTTCAATGCTTTGCATTTCGGCTCCTTTAGATATTCTTTTAATTAGTTTTTTGCTGCCCCCTTTGATGGCTATTTACGTAAAAACAGCTAACAAAAAGTAAGCAGAAACGCGCGTTTTATCACATTTTTAGTAAAAATTGAAAAAAATGAGTGAAATTTTTCATATTTTGAGTATATTCAAATCACCATTATCAGAAAGGAGATATTTATGGCCATCATCGATATTGAGAGGCCCGACCACTCAATAATCAAGTGTGATACAGACAAACACACGTTATCTTGCTTTCGTTACTACGTAAAATTTACTCCTGTGGAATGGAAGATTCTAAAGAAGCTATACGTTGAAAACCCAAAATTTGTCAGACGTGAGGAATTAATCGACATAGTTTGGTCTACGAATTTAACGAAAAGCAAAAAATACAACAAATTAAAACAATCTGGAAAGAAATATCCAACCAGGACCATTGATGTCCATATTTCTTCGATAAGGAAAAAGATTGATTTCTTTAAGTGTGCAAGAATTGATGCGGTATATGGCAGTGGATACCGTTTATTCATCATGAGCAGATTCTAATAATTGGAGGGCCAGGCCCTCTTTTTGTTGTAAAATATCAACGTATGGAATTTAAATATTATCATGGCCAAATCGTTTATCAGATTTATCCTCGCTCTTTTTGTGATTCGAACGGAGATGGAATAGGCGATATTCCTGGCATTATTTCAAAACTTGACTATCTAAAAAAACTTGGCGTAGGAATTATCTGGCTATCGCCTGTTTATAAAACGGCTAATGCGGATTTTGGTTACGATGTGGCTGATTATTATTCAATCAATCCTGAATATGGGACGATGAACGATATGAATCGCCTTATCGATGAGGCAAAACGCAAGGGCATCAGGATCGTTATGGATTTAGTTGTTAATCATACTTCGGATGAGCATGAATGGTTCAAATCCTCGATTAATCCTGATTCGCCATATAGAGATTTTTATTATTGGCGTGAA
>CAVKAU010000166.1:0-587 GCA_963654035.1 bacterium
CATCGATTTGGTTTCAAGAGTCTGTAACCGCGTTGCCATTATCAATAATGGGGTTGTTAGCGAACTTATTGACTTTAGCAAAGAGCCAATGAAAAGAAAGAATCTCGGCGATATTTTCTTTTCAACATATGGAGCAAAGAAAAACGAAATATAAGGGGCGTGTATGTTTTTAGAGTTATTAAGAAAGGAATTCATCCAAAGGAAAAATGATGAAAAACAAAGTGTGCTTGCACTTGTCTTTTCCTATTTTTTCCGTTTCCTTTTGCTTGCCGCATTTATAACTCTTGAATGCTATATTGCTTTATCGCTCGATAAGAAAATAAGTAAATATTCAACTTACGGTTCCTTTGATTTCTTAGTCATGTTTCTCTTTTTAGGAATGTTGCTTGATGTTATTTTCACGATGGTTAAAGCAAGAAAAACAATATTCGACCGTAATGACAGCAGACTAATATTACCTTTGCCTATTTCTCCCTCGACACAGGTTTTAAGCAAGGTCGTTTATCTTTATATCGAATCGATTCTCTTTACTTTAATAACATCAACCCCTTTGCTTATATGTTATGGGGCACTTAGAGGCTATATTC
>CAVKAU010000166.1:597-6124 GCA_963654035.1 bacterium
GCTATATTCCTTACTATTATATTTTTTGTATTCTTTACCCTTTGTTTATTTCGATATTTTCCGTTGGCTTCTCTTTGCTTTTGAGCGTTATCTATCAGCAAATATATAAATTAATAAAGCGTAGCGATATCGCTCAATTCATATCCGCTTCAGTGATTGTCATCTTGCTTTGCTATCTTTATCAATTCATTTTGAATTTGTTCTTAACTGCTTTAAACGATTCCTCGATTGGTGGAATGTTCTCTACTGATTTCGTTAATGCGTTGCATAATGCTCGCTATTTTTTGATGCCGGTTTATTATTTGCTTGATTTAGTGATAGAACATAGCAATATTACGAGTGATATTCTCTTTTTCCTTGGCTTCTCTTTGCTTTTTGCAACTTTAGGGATTGGGATTACAAGCGTTATCTATATTCATGAGCTTAAAGATGGCGAAGAAACGAAAAAAGAAAAGGAAAAGCAATTAAAAAAGAAGAAATTGGCATCTCCGTTTAAGGCTTTATTAAAAAAGGAAAGCGATCTTCTTTTTAAGGATGAGGCAAATCTTTTCTCTTATACGTCCTTGCTAATTCTTTGCCCATTCTTAACCCATGCCGTTATTTCTTCGCTTAACGGAATCATTTATGACAATCTTCGTTTTTATGCGACTTATTTCCCAGAGCTTGTTTCGGGAATCAATCTTACTTTGATTTTGCTTTTTTCTAGCGTTATCAACTCTAGTGCGTCTAAGGCAATGAGCAGAGAAAATAAATCTCTAATCATCGTTAAATATATTCCTGTTTCACCATTTAAGCAGATATTGGCTAAACTGATTATGCCTATTTCATTATCTTTTATATCGTTATTTTTGACTGACATTGTTTTGATTTCGACTGGAATTATAACTATATCAGTCTTCTTTAGTTCTTTATTTATTGGAACATTGATGATTGCATTCTCTAACGTGTTTGGCATTTATTGCGATATGCATGACATGGATTTGACTGATAGAAAAATTAAATTGTCTATCATTAATGATTTAGTTCCAATCATACTGCCATTACTTATATTCGTTTCATTCTTCCTTTTATCCGTTTTTGCCTTTTTCCCTTCTTGGGCCTTATATCTTTTTGCTTGTGGGATGTCCTTACTTTTGCTTTCTCCTTCCTGCATCTGTTTAAAAAAGAGATATCTAAACTCTTTTAAGAAAATGGAGGTAAGTAATTAAGATGAAAAAACGCACGTTAACGATTCTTCTTGTTATCCCATTTGTGATATCTTTGCTCACTTTTGTCTCCACTAAAATACTTGATAATCAAGTAGCAGTTGATATTTTAGATATCGATTGGAAATACAATGACAATGAGGGCTTCCAAATTGATGATGTCGGATATGAATTAGAGGCAACGCCAATAATCGATGAGAATCTTATTCTTGCTAAGGGGAACAATCTTGTTTGGTCAACAAAGAAGGTCAATGCAAGCGATGATGAGTTTGCTACAATCAAAGAAGAAAACGGAAAATATTATTTATACGCTTTAAAGGAAGGAAGCATTGAGGTTGTTTGCTCAAATGAAAGAGGAAGCAAATCCAAGCATTTCTTAGCAACCATCTTTAAGGATGGCGCAATGATCATAAATCCATTAAGAAAAAGCAGCGGATCTTCAATTAACTCCGCAAAATATTATGGTTTGTATGATTATCAAGACGGAAAGAAAGTTGATGCAGCTTTTGAAGTTGAATCTATTTCTTATTTAGAAAATGGCAAACAAAGCAAAGAAAACCGCTTAGTTGAATCGTCCTCGAACATTTCTTATTCTAACGGAAAGATAACATTATTAGATAAAGGTGATGCCTATATCACTCTTGAGGAGCCTTCCTATCATTATCGTTCGACGTTCTCTTTTGAAATTGTTGATGGAGTTAACGTTTATTCTTATAACGATTTGTTACGCGGAACAAATGAATCGAGGGATGGAGAAAACGTTATTTTGCAAGTTAATCTCGAATCCTTGAAGAACACGTACTCTTTTGACTCATCAACTAACAGATACACTGAAGAGAAACTGACTTCTAGCAAAGATAACACGGAATTATTCGGAAATTTCGATTTTGATAGCCAAACATTCTCTTTTGATAATGAATACTATAAGTTCGAATCAACATACGATACAAGTTTCATCGATCAATATAATGAAGAGATGGACGCTTCCATTTCTAAAGAAGTTATTGCAGGCATCCACCTAAAAAAGAACCTCTATGGCAATGGCTTTAGCATCAATATGAATGGCTTAGCCTATCCAAATCACGGGGAAATTGATAAATATACTGGGAAAATCGTTCCAAAGAAAAAAGAAGATGCTTCAAAAGGAGAAGCATATGATTATTTCTATGGGCCTTTGCCATTTGTTAGTGTGGGAGATATGCAATCTTTCCCACTTATAACTGCTTTAGGGCAGGATAATTGCGGAATATATATCGATGATGATGACGTTTGCATTGATGACGTGAAAATATCAAATGTTGATGAAGTAGATAATCTTTATAACCTTACCTATACTGGAAGCGTCATTGATATCAAAGGGAAAAACGTAACTTTGAAGAATTCAATTATTGCCAACGGAAAGACCTGCGTAAGATCTTACGATAGCGATAATCTCCTTATCGATAATTGCATTTTAAAGAATTCTGGTGAATTCACTCTTCTTTTAGGCAGCGATCAAAAGGAAAGTTATAACACTGGTAGGAGAATACAAGATTATGGTTTAGACAAATCATTTTCTGAATTCTTCGACGATTTAGACGAATCAAAGAAAGATACCGCTAATGGCGTATTGAATTCATTCCTACAATCAACGATGGACGGTTCGCTAAAAGATGGCGATTATAAAACGAAACTCGAATTGATTCAAAAATATCTAGATAACGATAAATACAAGGACAATTATGTGAGTAACGTAACGATAAATGACAGCTTCTTTGGTCGTTCTGGCATATTCTCAATCGCCTTTGAATCGTTCTTCAATGGAGCGTTGTTATATGGGGAGATACCAACAATGCTGACTAAATTATTGGGTCAATATCTTTCTTCTTGCCTTCCTTCCAAACTTGGTGGGACAAGTAGACCAACCCACCTTACCTTAAAGGGCGATACAAGATTCTATGATTGGAAAGATATCGATAAAATTGATGTTTCATCCTTGATCGAGGAAAACATATCCCGAACTCTTAACCAAATGGGATATGGCGACAAAAATGTGACGATTGATGATATTTTCCCGATTAAATCGATTCTTAAGAAAGAAGCAAGCAAATCCAATCTTCTTTATGAAAAAGACGGTTCTTCTTATCTTAATACTGCGATAGCTTACTATGGTGGAGGAATGAATAACTCAACAATAGATATTCAATCGTCTAAT
The DNA here is from genome assembly GCA_963654035.1 of bacterium. GTDB lineage: Bacteria > Bacillota_I > Bacilli_A > RFN20 > CAG-826 > UBA4951. The sequence goes on from CAVKAU010000166.1 coordinate 3,997, forward strand.
ACCTATAATACGTATAGCGACGAGATAAGCGTGTCATTGCTTGACGAAACAATAGATAACAACAAAGGCGGCGGCCTTTCGTCTCTATTCGTTGATTGCGTTATCGTTACTATTGGTACTCATCCGTTTAGATTCATAACAAACGGCTCAAAAGAAAAAGATAACCCATTGTTATTTGATAAGGTTCCTTCTCTTGAAGGACTGAAGGAACATTTGTAGGAGGAAATTTTATGAAAAAAAGATTCTTGAAAATGATGCTTGCTGCAATATCAGCTTGCTCTTTCCTTGCGTCAGTGTCTTCATGCGCGTTCATCGATACTGGTAGCGGAACTCAAATAAAAAACATCACGACGACATATGATGAATCGACTGGAAACACGATTATTTTTATCACTTTCACTGATGAGAGCATGGATCCAGTTACGTTCATCATCCCAAGAGGAAAAGAAGGAGTTTCGATTAAGAATGTCACATCAAAGATGTCTTCCGATGGAAAAAGCATCGAATTGACAATTTCCTATAATGATGGAAAAACTGCTGATACCGTTTTATCTATTCCTGTTATTCAAGGGAGAGGCATCAAAGAAGTCATTATTGATAAAGACGAAAAGGGCAATCCAACAATTAAATTCGTTTATACGGATGGAACAGAAAGCTCTCTTATCACCATTCCTTCAGGAAAAGATGGAAATGGAATTGAAAGCTTTGAGGTTTCTGATCCCGATTCAAATGGCTCGATGACTGTTGTCGTTACCTTTAGCGATGGAAGTAGCAAAACCTTTACGATTAAAAACGGGAAAGATGGCATTTCAGTCCTTAACATCACCTATAATGAGGATAAATCTGATGCCACGCATTATGTCTTAACAGTTACTTATTCTGATGGTTACACGGAAGATATTTATCTAGAACGCCCTCATACTAATTATTGGTATACGGGAACCACTAGCCCAGATAAAGATTCGAAAGCAAAAGAAAATGCAACTGAGGGAGATTTCTATTTAAATATCACTAATGGCTATGTTTATCAAAAAGGCTCTGATGGAAGTTGGACTTTCCTTTTTGGAATGAAATCTGATGATTCCTCAGGGGAAGAAAAATACTATACGGTTTTGTTCAATCCTCTTGAAGGAAAGATAAACGGATCTTCAAATATCCTGATGGCAAATGTTTTAGAGGGAAGAACGATAAGCTTAGCGAACATTCCAACTCCGACATTGGAAAATCATACTTTTTCTGGATGGTACACCGATTTAAATAACGTAAACTCTGGTAAATTCACCGATATGACACCAGTCTATTCTAATTTGACGCTATATGCCAAATATGAGTGATAAGCGAAAAATTACTTATCAAGAAACGGCACTAGTTTCTAATTCGTTTTAGAAACACGACGATTTGTTACCTGTAAAATATGCAAAAGTTTTATACGGCCCTTACTAAGTCCACACAAGTGGACTTTTAATTTTGCGTGACGTTCATGATTATTGAAAATAACGGGGTTTTGCATAGGATTTTGCGATTTATTGATTTTTTTGATTGAACAATTTATCGATTAGGTCATTTCTAAAATGGCTTTTTTCATAAAAGTATCGATAATTGCTAAATTAAATGATTATTGGCAAACTACAATTCCGTATTTATTTAGTCACTTAAAAATATTAAAATATCTATTGTATTTAGAATTGGAGAGAAATGATGAAGACAAATTTAAAAAGATTCCTGACGTCAATCATCGTTTCTGTTACTTTGCTTGCTTCATGCAATAACAATGATGAAACTCCATCAGATGATGTTTTAAGAATTGCCACATGCGAAGAAAACCTATCCAATTCGGCATATTTCCTAAAGCAATATGCCAAAGATAATAAAGACGTCAAAATCGAAATATCAGTTTACGAATGTGATTCTTTGAAATATCGTTCCCATCACGAGAAAATAGACGCGGACATTTTGCTTCTGGATGATCTTTCTAGCGTTAATAAATTAAGTGATGAATTAATTGATTTCACCTTAAGCGAAGAACTTACTTCATATTCAAAATATGTAAATAATTTCTTAAAAAACAATGATGGTCATATTTATTGCTTGCCATCTCCTGGATCTTGGTATTGTTATTGCCTTAATC
>CAVKAU010000167.1:0-12287 GCA_963654035.1 bacterium
CCATAGGCGTGTAGCAAAATAACGAGGCAACCCAGGCATCATATTGAATTCCGCCCGAAGAATTTGCTCCACTAGCAATAGGTAAAGCAAGATAGCCGTATGTTGGATAGAAGAAGCCAATCATTCCTTGAAGTTCTCTTCCTGGATGTTGACCAACAAGTTCGAAAAGCCTTGCAAACAACGTTGGGAAATCTAAAGTTTTAATCGATGTCTTAAGCGAATTCCAATAAGCCATGCCAATCGAAATCGTTCTTCCAGATAAAGAAGATTCTCTTAAAGAAGGGAACAAAGACCACGAGCATAGCATTATCCCGCAAGCAAAAGCCATCACGCCAAGCAAAGGAACAAAAATATTATCTTTCCAATTTCTTGTTTTAATAGTCCAAAGATATCTCCATATGGCATATAAAACTCCAAAGATGCAAACAACAACTAAGAAAAAGAAAGAAATCAGTCCAAGGAAGGCTAAAGAAACAGATAACGTTAAAACCTTTTTCTCTTTAATGACTTTCTCAATTCCTAGCAAAATAAACGGAACCATTGCCGTTGAAGAAACGACGGAAGGGAAGCCAACCATGAAATTGATATAGCCATTAAAAGCAAAAGCAACTCCACCGAGCCTGCTTGCTCCCTCGGAACAGCCAAGATATTTAAGATATGCTCGGCAGCCAAGTGCGCCAACAACGCCCTTAAAGAAAGTAGCAATAACATACGTTTGAGGGATAATCGAGCGTGGGAAGATATAGCAAACAATCAAAAATGGGTCGAATAAACCATAATAACTATTAGATCCAATATTATCTGATCCTAAATATGTGTCTGTCGAATATAATTCGAAAACGCCAGTGCGAAGAAATTTATGCCACGTATCATAGAAAGAATAAGTAAATGTAACATATTGGCCAGTATAATCAGTCCAAGGATAAAATTGAGTGAAATAATTCGTGACTAAAGAATAGCCACACCAAAGCATCCCTAAGATAAATACGATCAATCCATAATAAAAGAGGGAATATTTATCAAAAAGGAACGGAAGATGAGCCCTCATCCAAGAGGAAAATGGCTTATCTTTCTTTCTTAACTCTGCAAGAGAGACGTTTTTATTTTGCTCTGCTTCTGCTGCCATTTTTCTTCTTAGCCTTCTTCTTGTTTCTAACTTGGTTCTTGCCTAAAGCTTTGCCCTTTGCTTGTTTCTTGTCTAATTTCAACTCGATATCGCCATTAGACGCCATAAGCTTTTTGAATGCGGGCGGGATAGGACAATTGAGTTTGTATTCTTTGTTATTTAATGGATTCTTGAAATCCAATTCATAAGCGTGTAAACCAAGCCTCTTAATAGGATTTGAAGGTTCACCATAACGATCATCACCAATAATGTTATAGCCAATATTTCCAAGTTGAACACGAATCTGATTCTTTCTACCAGTAGAAATATTTACGTCCAATAAAGCGTATTTTTTATTTGAGGTTATCTTTTTATAATCGGTGATGCAAAGTTTTCCTTTTCTTTTGTCTTTTGTGACATAGACATTAAAGGTGACTTCATCATTAACGAGATAATTCTCCAAATGGCCTTTTTCAGGAATGTCAGCAGGTTCAACTATTGCATAATATCCACGTTTCTTGACGATATCGGACCAATTGTTTTGCAAGGCTTCTTTTACTTCAAATGATTTTGCAAAGATAAGAACGCCAGACGTGTCTTCATCAAGACGGTGAACAACAAAAATCCTCGCATTACGGTCTTTTTGCGTCATGTAGTCACTAATTAAGCGATATGCAGTACGTCCTTTTTCTCTATCTGAAGCAATCGAAAGAAGACCACTTGGCTTATTTATGGCAATGATATCATCATCTTCATAAATGATAGGAAGATCTTTTCTTTGGTGCTTAGCAATACGATTATATGAAACAATTACTTCATCATCTGGATAAAGTTTGTATTTAAAAAGAGATACCGGAGCCCCACCAACAGCTACTTGGTGATTGGCAATAATTCGACAAATATTACGTTGGGATTGCGAAGGTATTTTCTCTTTAAGGAAATCTAGCAAAACGGTCTCATGATTAACGGTGAAAACCTTTGTTTTGTTAAGGTCTATTAAACCTTTTTTGGAATCTCTTTTTGATTTATGTGTTTTTCTATCGTTCTTGTTCATACCTTTTTATTCTATCAAAGTTTCACTTTGAAAGATATTGTTAAGTACGTTTGCGTCTATTCTTCGTCAGAATCTTTTAATAATGGCGAATATAAATCTGTTCTTCTATCGCGATATACTCCCCAGGAATAACGTTCTTTTGCAATGCTTTCTAAGTCAAATTCCGCTACACGCATCCCCTCTTCTTCGCGATTCATCTCTTCTTTTAAATCTCCATGTTGATCAGCGATAAAAGAGGATCCAAAAAACTTCATCGATGAATTTTTAGCTTCTTCAACGCCAACTCTATTTGAAGCAAGCACTGGCATGATGTTAGCCGCGGCATGTCCTTTCATAACATTTTGCCAATGAGTTTTAGAATCTTTGTCTAAGACCGGTTCGGAACCAATCGCAGTTGGGAAAAGTAGCATCTCCGCGCCTTTTAAAGCCAAAATTCTTGTTGTTTCTGGGAACCATTGATCCCAACAAATTCCAACACCGATTTTTCCTATGCTCGTTTTAAAAACTTTAAAACCAGTATCACCTTGTTTGAAATAGAACTTCTCTTCATAACATTCACCTGTCGGGATATGAGATTTACGGTATAAACCAAGGATTTTTCCATCGGAATCAATCATTGCTAAAGAGTTGTAAAAGCAATTCCCTTTTCTTTCAAAAAAGGAAATAGGGAGGACCATATGCGTTTCTTTAGCGATTTCTTGGAAATGTTTGAGAGTTTTAGATGAGGAAAATTCTTCTGCTAAAAGGAAATTGTCGTAATCTTCAACCTGGCAAAAATAATGTCCTTCAAATAATTCAGGAAGCAAAAGTAATTGGACTCCTTCTTCATTGGCTTTACGAATAAGAGAGTCAGCTTTTTTAATATTCTCCTCATAATTTTTTGACATTGAAAATTGTGTGATTGCTACTTTGACCATGTTTTATTTCTCCTTTGGAAGTTGCATTGTTATGCAATGGATGTTTCCTCCGCCTAACAATATTTCATATGTGTTTATTTGATGAATTTCTTTGTTTGGATAGAGCTCTTTCATTATTTGGTATGCTTTGGCGTCTTCTTTAACTCCAAATGCAGGCATAATAATAAAATCTTTCCCCTGATAATAGTTAACGTATGAAGCGGCTAGCCTTCTTCCGCCTTCTCTCTTATCAAGAGTGGTTTCATTTATTTGCAATTCATTTGCCTCATCAGAAGTTAAATACATTGGTTTTGGCAATGGAAGTTTGTGGATGATAAGTTTTCTTCCTTTGGCATCGCTTGCCTCAAGTAATGCTTTATATGTTTGCTGGCAAAACTTATATTGAGGGTCTTTCTTATCATCAGTCCAAGCCATCACAACCTCTCCAGGGGCAACAAACGAAATCATATTATCAACATGTTCATTCGTTTCATCTTGATAAATTCCATGCGGAACCCAGATGATTTTTTCTACTCCAAGATAATCTCTTAAAATTTCTTCGATTTCTTCTTTTTGATAATATGGGTTCCTTCCTTTTGAAAGAAGACAGGCTTCAGTAGTTATTAAAGTACCATCGCCATCAAGAGCGATTGATCCTCCTTCTAAAACGAAAGAAGGAAGGTAATATGACAAAAGTTTAAGTTTCTTAGAAACCAATGAGCCAAGGTTGTCATCGTCTTGATAATCGGAATATAAACCATCGACTTTCCCTCCCCAGGCGTTAAAGCGGAAGTCAACTGTTCTAAGCGTTTTTCCATCCGTTACAAACAAAGGCATATTATCTCTTGCCCAGGCATCATTATAACGGAGCTTCATGCTTGAAACGTTTTCCAAGGAATTGATATGATCAATCGTTGCTTTAGAAATGCTTTGATTAACTCCGACAATGACTGGTTCATGCTTAGCGATAGCCTTAATAATTTCAAGGAAATTTTCTTGAGCAGGCTTAGCCTTTTTTCTCCAAGTGTCTAAACGTGAAGGCATAAGAACAAAAGTGGCCTTATGCTCATCTCCTTCAAAAGGAAAATGGAAACCATCACTAGATGTCGTCGTTATTTTGTTCTCATAATAATCTTCAAGGTTCTTTTGGTAGAAACTAAAACGTCTCCATTTTTCTGTGTCGATTACCTCATATAAGCCATGATAGGAAGACAATAACTTCGTGCTTGTTTCTTTTGAGTCTTGGAAAGTTTTAACTTGTTCAACAAGTTCTTTCGACCATACTTCGCCAGGAGCAATAAGTGGGATTCCCGGTGGGTACATCATTATTTGCTCTTTGGATACTTCTCCTTCGCAATCTTCTATTTTTACTAATTTTCCAGGTGCGTTAAAGGAAACGCGTGGTCTAACAAGTTGGAAAGGCGTTGAAGAATCGTAATGCGCTTTCTTTCTTATATGCATAACATCGTAATGATTTTTAGAAATGTCTTTCAAGGCCGAAAGTAACTGATCAACGTGTTTTTTCTTGGTTCCGATTGAAAAAATTGCTAAAACCTCATTTGGTTCAGCTAATTCCATTTGAACTTCATATTTTTCTTTAAGTAGATGATATAGTTCGAATCCATCCAAATCTAAATGGTCTAAGCCAATGACTAGTTTAGTTTCGTCATAATCGTAGGCGCCATGAGCAAGAAAATGGTTTTTGTCTTCGTTTTTAAAACCAGGAATCTTTGCGATCTTCTTTCTAGCATATTCAGCAAGTTCGTAGACTCCGTCCATTGCTTTCCTTCCTTGAGAAGAAGCCATAAAGGAACGCGCTCCATCAACAGAAGCAATCAATAATCCAGATGGCGATGTTGAATTGATGATATTTAAAGAACGTTGAACTTCCTCTCTAGTAAATCTATTGCCTTTAAGAAGTAAAACGGATGATTGGGTTAAGGAGCCATTTGTCTTATGAAAGGAGGCCGCAGACATATCGGCTCCAGCATCCATTGCCGTCATTAAAGATTTCTCGGCATGGAAATAATAATGGGCGCCATGTGCTTCATCTACTAACACAGCCATATGATGGGCATGAGCAAAATCTACGACTTCTTTAAGATTTGTCACTGCTCCAAAATAAGTCGGATTGATAATGAATACCGCTTTTGCAGAAGGATTACGAAGTATCGCTTTTTTCCATTGCTCAATCGATGGTTGATTGGCAATTCCTAAATCTAGATCAATCTCTGGCATGACATAAGCTGGCCTTGCGCCAGAAAGAATAAGGGCATTAATAACCGATTTATGGATATTCCTTGGAAGAATGATCTTCTCGTTCGCTTTAACTGCAGTAAGGATCATTGCGATAATGCCAGAAGAGGTTCCGTTAACTAAGAAAAATGCTTCATCGGCATTGCAAGCTTCAGCAAGGTAGGATGCAGCTTCTTTAATTACTCCATGCGGATTGCCTAATGCGTCTAAACCAATAGGCGAATTAACGTCTAACTTATATATCTCCTGTCCCAATAAATCGGTGGCTTTGTTTTTGATGTTTCCCATATGATGGCCAGGAACATCAAAAGGGGCGACATTGTCTTTAATGTAGTCGCCTAACGCATCAACGTATGGCGTTTTGCTTTGATCTAAATTTTTCATGCAAAAATAATACTACTATCCTTAGAGATAGTGCACCATTTTATGAAATGAATTTTATATGAATTTTCTATTTTGAATTTTCGTTAGTGTTCAGCAACTCTTTAAACGAAAACTATTTCAAAAAATCGGGATCGTCAATTATCTTTTCTATGGTTTTAGCAACGCCGGAATTCCAAACTTCATTTGTCACATAATAAGCGACTTTCTTAACTTCATCCTTCCCATTTCCCATAGAGATAAAATATTTAACTTCTTTAGCCATTGTAAGGTCTTGATAATCATCGCCAAAAGCAATGGCTTCGCTCTTATCAAAACCATAATGTTCGAGAACAAGTTTAATAAGTCTTCCTTTTTCATGTTCAAATGGAGCAACATCAACTGAATTTGGCGTATATCTCCAATAAATGAGATGAGGGAATTCTTTTTTAAAGAGATCATCAACTTTTTCAGGAGCGAAGAAGTTAATGCCTTCAACGTCTTCGCCTTTATATGGTTCAACTTCGGGAATATATTCTTTGAAAGTTTCGTAATGTTCTTTGGCTTCTTTAGTTAATGGAGCAATTAATTTCCTAGACTTCAATTCGACAAGTTCCAATGTCGTATTATTTTTTAAGGCCAAATCAATGAATTTTGTAACATCTTTGCTATCAAATTTGCTTGTGAAAAGATATTTGCCATCAGCAAAGCAATATCCACCCGCTGAAGCGATATATCCATCCCAATTAATTCCTAATTTAAAGGCGCCGAGCCATTCGAAAGAGCAATAAGGCCTAGCCGTGCAAATAAAAACTTTAACGCCATGTTTTTGGAGAGCTTTTATCGCTTCAATTGATTCTTCATCCCACTTATCGTCTTTATGATTATACAAAGTCCAATCCAAATCAAAAAAAGCCGCTTTAATTTTTAGCATTACCCTTATCCTCCAAATATTTCTTTTGATATTCGTTAGCAATTCTTTCGTTGATTTCTTTTATTCTTTTGCAATCAACTTTGATTACTTTCCTATCATATGTCACTAAGCCATTAACCTCATCTTCAACGTCGCTTAATTGAGTGTAAATTGAGATACATAACCTAGCGTTTTTAACTCCACGCATGACCTCTTTTTCAAAAAGATGAGCCAAACCATCTTGCAAATCTTCTTTGCTTTTGAACTTCTTATAACCGAACTCTTTCTCACTCCAAGAATGATCTTTGATATAGCAAGAATAGCCACCAAATTCTGTTAAGGACATTAGACGTTTTTTGTCATTCCTTAAGAAAACGGGCCTAAAGTAAATATGTCTCGAATAAAAATCACCTATTTTCTTGTCATACCAGCCACTTGTCGCATCAATAAGTCTTGTTGAATCAAGTTCCTTTAATTTTGCTAAGCATTCCTTAGTATCAAATTGTCCCCATCCTTCATTAAATAAGGTCCAAACAAGAATGGATGGAACATTATGCAATCTTTTTACTGTTTCTTTCATTTCGACGATGAATTGTTTCTTAGATACATCATCTTTTCGTCCAAGAATAGGATTCTTATCAGAAATCTTTAATGGCAAGAATGGTGCAAGATTGATAAGCAATTGAGAATATTTAGCCCCACCATTAAGTAAATCCTGTATGACAACAATGCCCTCTTTATCACAAAGATAATAAAAGCGTGCAAGATCAATCTTAATGTGTTTTCTAAGACAATTAAATCCACATTCTTTAGTCAATTTAATATCATTTTCTAATGCGCTTATACTAGGTGCAGTAAGTCCTCCATCTGGATAGTAGCCCTGATCAAGAAGACCATTCAAAAAGATTGGCTTGTCATTAAGAAGAAGGTATTTGTAGCCGTTTACTTTTTCAAAAGATACCTTCCTTATTCCATAAACAGAAGAAATTTCATCTGTTTCCGAAGAATAAATAATGTCATATAAGTTTGGCTCATCAGGACTCCATGGATGGAAACAATTTTCTAAGCTTATTTCTGAATGAACGTTTTCATCAAAAAATGATTCTGCAACCGTTATTCCTTTATAGAATATCGAGATTTTAGTTTTTTCAATTTTCCCATGCGAAAAGCCATTAAAAATTAACTTTTTACCATCAAAATCAGCTGTTATATCAACAGACTCCAAATACGAATCGTCTGAAATAAACTCCAAATAAACTTCTTGCCAAATTCCACTTGTTGGCGTGTACCAGATTCCTTTTGGCGTATTCGATTGTTTGCCTCTTGCATACTTAGAGGATGCTGTATCATCATGAACAACTAATTCAATGACAATCTTCTTTTCTAAAGAAGGAATAAAAACAGTAAAAGGGAAATATCCTCCTTCATAATAAAGAGCGTGTTTACCATTAATGTAAACATCGCATTCTTGATCAACGGCCATAAATCTTAGAAGACCATTTTTTCCTATATATTTATCGTCAATAAAAACTTCTTTTTTATAATGAAGGAAATCATCTTTTTCAATTCTGCGATTAATTCCACTTAAAGGTGTTTCTGGAGCAAAAGGAACGAGAATCTTTTCGCTATATTCCTCAACAAGCTCTTTTTGCTTATCAATTTTAAAATCCCATTCACCATTTAAAGAAAGGAAATCTTTTCTTCTCCAGTATGGGTCAGGATGACCTTCTAATGGGTAATTTCTATCAATCTTTTCTGAATATTTCGTTTCTAAATTCATGATTAACATTTTAAACAAAAATATCTAGTAATGGTAAAATTATTTGAGAGGCAGTCTATGAATAAATTTGAGATTATAAAAAACCAGTTAAATAAGAATAATGTGGACGCATGGATTCTTGTTGATTATGAAAACAGGAATAAAACAGTTGTTTCCTTTTTAGGGAACAAAATGCTCACTAGAAAAATCTTTGTCATTTTTCCAAAAGATGAGAAACCATATATCATTACTCATTCTATTGATACGGTTTTCTTAAACGATCCAGACATTTTAAAAGATTTCGATCTTCGCGTATATAAAACATGGCAAGAAATGCTTGAGATAGAAAGAAAATCCTTTAAGAACTATAAAAAGGTTTATATGGATATCTCTGAAAATGGCTTATTGCCAAGAATATCCCTAGCTGATTATGGATCTGTTGAATTCATTAAATCCCTAGGCATAGAAATTTCCTCATCTGGAGATCTTCTTCAACAATTTAACGCAGTATATTCTTCAAGAGCATGTGAACTTCAACTTCAAGCTTGTAAATTAGCTTTGCAAATAAAAGACGAAGCTTTTGCTAAAATAAAAGAAGGAATACTTCTTCATAACGAAGTGCAAGAATATACCATCCAGCAATTCATTTGCAATAGATTCCATGAAGAAGGAATGGTTTATGACGATCCTGCTATTGTCGCAGTCGGGAAAAATGCCTCTAACCCTCATTATGGCCCAAGCGAAAAAGTGTCTTCCCCAATAAGAAGAAACGATGTAGTTCTCATTGATATGTGGGCAAAAATGGATGATCCAGAAGGAGTCTACGCTGACATAACATGGATGGGGTACGTTGGAGAAACAGTTCCAGAAGAAATCGAAAATAGATTCCAAGTCTTAAAAACAGCAATAGATTTAGATATTGAATATTTAGAAAAGAATCTTCCATTACGTCGTATTGAAGGATACGAAATCGATGATATTGGAAGAAAATACATCGAATCAAAGGGCTATGGCGAATATTTCACCCATAGAACAGGCCATTCAATTGCCGTTGATGTTTCTCCGCACGGTCCAGGCGTCAATATAGATAATTATGAATCCCACGACACAAGAGAAATTACCGATGGGGTTACTTTCTCTTTAGAGCCTGGAATTTATGCCCCAGACTACGGAATGAGAAGCGAGACCGATATCTACATTGAAAATAGAAAGCCCATTGCTGTTGGAGGAAGGCAAGAACACGTAATCGCTATTTTGAAATAACTCCCATTTAAATAAAATAACGGCTTTTTGCAGTGGATTTTTAGATTTTTAGATTTAAAAAAAGCCCTTGTAGATATAATCCACAAAGGCCCATCAATTTAACAAAGACTATTTTTTGCTTTTGATATATTCATTGATTGCAACGGCCGCATTCTTTCCTGCGCCCATAGCAAGAATAACGGTTGCCGCGCCAGTAACGGCATCGCCACCAGCGAATACGCCTTCTTTTGTTGTTGCTCCGCTCTCATCTTTTGTAATAATGCAACCATGGGAATTGGTTTCCAATCCTTTGGTTGTATTTTTAATAAGTGGGTTTGGTGAAGTACCGATTGATTGAATAACTACATCTACGTCTAAATCAAATTCACTACCTTCAACAGCAATAGGTCTTCTTCTACCTGATGCATCAGGTTCACCGAGTTCCATTTTAATGCAACGCATCCCCTTAACGTTAAATTTATCATCGCCAAGAATTGCAATTGGATTATTGAGAAGTTTAAATTCAATACCTTCTTCCATGGCATGTTCCACTTCTTCTTTACGAGCTGGAAGCTCTTCTAAAGAACGACGATAAACAATATAAACTTTTTCAGCACCAAGTCTTAAAGCAGATCTTGCCGCGTCCATTGCAACGTTTCCTCCACCAATAACAGCCACTCTTTTGCCGTGGACTATAGGTGTATCAGAATCATCTTTATAAGCTTTCATCAAATTGATTCTTGTTAAGAATTCGTTAGCGGATAAAACGCCATTGAGATCTTCTCCTGGAATGCCCATAAAACGTGGCAAGCCAGCGCCAGATCCTACAAAAACAGCCTCATATCCATCATCCATCAATTCATCAATCGAATGAATCTTTCCGATAACTTCGTTTGTTTTTATTTCTACGCCCATCTTTTCAAGGTTGGCGCATTCTTTTTTAACAATGTCTTTTGGAAGACGGAATTCCGGGATGCCGTATGAGAGAACGCCACCAGCAACATGTAACGCCTCAAAAACAGTTACTTCATATCCAAGTTTTGCTAAATCTCCAGCACAAGTTAAGCCCGATGGACCCGATCCAACAATAGCAACTTTATGACCGTTTCCTTCTGCTTTTTTGAATTCAACTAAATTATTTTCTCTAGCATAATCAGCCACATATCTTTCTAGACGTCCAATTGCAACTGCTTCGCCAAAGCCTTTAGTAACCATTTTTCCGTTTTCATCTTTTTCTCTTATTGGCATTTTTCCTCTAAGACAGTTTTTCTCGCATTGGGATTCTTGTGGGCAAACACGTCCACAAATAGAGGAAAGAGAGGATGCTTCTAATAAAACATTATTCGCACCTTCGATATCATCTTCACGAATCTTAGCGATAAAACGTGGAATATCGATATGAACTGGGCAGCCAGGAACACAAGCAGGTTTAGGACAATCTAAGCAACGGAAAGCTTCATCTATTGCCATTTGATGGGTATACCCAGTTGTAACTTCTTTAAAATTACGAGCTCTCACTTCTGGCTCTTGAGAAGGCATCGGATTCTTCTTTGAAGACATGTTCACTTTATAATTAGGCATGTTATTTAGCCTCCTTTTTGAATAAATTGCAGGTTTCTTCGTATTTATGTTTTTCCCATTCGCGGTAAATTCCGCCACGGCAACGAGCTTCATCAAAATCAACTAATGCTCCGTCGAAATCTGGTCCATCGACACATGCAAATTTAGTCTCGCCACCAACTTTAAGACGGCATCCTCCGCACATTCCTGTGCCGTCAATCATGATAGGATTCATAGAAACAACGATCTTTATGCCTTTTTCCTTACACATCAAAGCAATGAATTTCATCATGACAATAGGACCAATTGCAATAACTTCATCATAGACATTGCCGTCGTTTAAAAGATTTTCTAAAGCGTTAGTGACTAAGCCCTTTTCTCCTGCGCTGCCATCATCAGTCATGACTTTGAATAAATCAGAACATGCCGTGAATTCATCTTCAAGAATTACCAAATCTTTATTTCTAAAACCAACTATTGAATGAACGATAGCTCCTCTTTTATGGAGTTCTTGGGCTATTGGCATAGCAATGGCACTTCCTGCCCCACCACCAATAATGCAAACCTTCTTAAGTCCATCTAATTCGGTAGGTCTTCCTAAAGGACCGACAAAATCTTGAATATATTCGCCTTCTTCTTTAAGCGATAGTTTATATGTTGTTGAGCCAACGATTTGAAAAATGATTTTAACTGTGCCTTTTTCAATATCTTCTCCGGCAATCGTTAGAGGGATTCTTTCTCCTTCTTCATCAACTCTAAGAATAATGAATTCGCCTGGCTTTGCTTTCTTAGCGATTTCTGGAGCAAGGATATCCATCTCCACGATTGTCGGGTTCAACACACGTTTTTTTGCGATTTTATACATAAGTCCTCCTTAAAAACCTAATGTCTTTTTTAATCGAGCCACAAAAGGATCTTTTTCTTTTGAATATGCTTTGATTTTATCTTTAGAGATTCTAATGGAAAAATGGTTAGATATCTCTTCATTAACCATGATGTTATCAACTAAAAGTTTTCCTTTGCGAGCATTTCTTTCTTTAAAAGAAAGAATTCTTTTATTTGATAAAACGATTGGGGAACCTATTGGCGAGTAGGCTTTAGAACGAATGGCGGCGATTTCGGTTAGTTGCATTCCGTCATTC
>CAVKAU010000168.1:0-2417 GCA_963654035.1 bacterium
ATGAAGTCCTTTATGAAATCTACAAAGATCATATCGGCGAATTAGTCACTGGCACGTCACAATCTGCCAATTAAAGAAGGTCGTTGACGATGTTCAAGATGATTATCTTGAAATCTCTCCAGAAGATGCCCAATATGATGCCGAGGATAAAATCGATACCATCAAAGAAGAACTCGCTTATCTCAAAAGCCGTGGAAATGCCGATAAAAAGGCTGAGATGAGATATCTTGTTGGTCTTATCGAAGAAGAGGCAAAACACATCAAAGTCGGTGAAGACTATCGTGTTTATTGCCCATTTGAAACACTTTCAAAACTTACAGCCGCCTCTTTCCGCAAAGCTTTGACAGAAAAGATCAACGATGCCGGACATGAAGTCCTTTATGAAATCTACAAAGATCATATCGGCGAATTAGTCACTGGCACAGTCGAAGCAGTTTCTGGCTCATCTGTTACCGTTAACATTGGCAAAGGCACCACTGATTTAATGAGAGAAGACCTCATTGGCGACGAAGATTTCAAACTTGGCGATATCATCAAAGTTTATATTGAAGAAGTCAAACAGCCAAAGGGCGATAACAGCATCACAAAGAAAAACCAGCAAATCAAAGCAACTCGTTCTAGCGAAGGCTTCCTCAAGAGATTATTCGAAGAAGAAATCCACGAAATCTATGACGGAACAGTCGTTATCAAAGGAATTGCCCGTAAAGCCGGAACAAGAAGCAAGGTCGCGGTTGCTTCAACCGTTGAAGACGTTGATCCAATTGGCGCTTGCATCGGCCAAGGCGGCTCAAGAATTCAAAAAGTCGTCGGTCAACTTGGCAACGCCAAATTCAAAGAGAAGATCGATATCATTCCTTATAGCGAATATACTCCATTATTCATCGCTGAAGCTATGCGTCCTGCCACTGTACTTGGTGTAAAAATCATTGATGAAAACGCCAAGCCTTATCCAAGTGCCTTAGTTGTTGTCGATGATGACAATTACACAACAGCCATCGGTAAAAAAGGTTCAAATTCATCTTTAGCCAACAGATTAACTGGTTGGTCAATCCGCATTTGCAAGAAATCCGAAGCGGAAGATGAAGAAATCGAATACACTCCGCTTGAAGAAATCGAAAAGACCGCAGCTGAATTAAAGAAGGCAAAGAGCCGCGAAGAATACGCAAAGCGTTCCGCAGAAGAATTGGCTTCAAAAGCCAATGAGCCAGTTCAAGAGCAAACACCAGTCATCCCGGAAATAGATGAAGAGGACGTTGAACTTGAAGAGACTCCAATCGCTGAAGAAGCACCTAAGGCAGTCGAAGAAACACCAGTTGCTGAACCAGCAAAAGAAGAAAGCAAAGTTGAAGTTGCCCCAACATCGGCAAAAGTTGTTGAAACAACCGCTGTCAAGACAACTAAGACTCTTGATGAACTTGAAAAAGAACTTGCTACCTCATCTGAGAAAAAAGATGATAAGAAACCTAGCAAGTTTGGCAAGAGCAAGCGTCCTCATAACATCTCCGACAATGAAGTCGCCCATGTTACGCCAAGCGAGGTTCCTGCAACCGAGACCATGCCAATCTATTCCGATGAGGAATTAGCCGAAATCGAACAAGAAGAAAACGAAGCTCTTCAAAACGATGACGATTCCATCGACTACGACGATTTCGACGAATATTACGACAATAACTAACAAATTTTAGAACTAAAGGAGGAAAGGAAGATGGAAAACAAACAATTGCTCGGCTTTTTGGGCCTGTTGTATGTTTCTAAACGTGCCATTATTGGCGAAGACTTCCTTTCCCATTTAGACAAAGTTAAATTTGTCGTTGCCGCAAACGACTTAAAAAGCAATCAGTCGTTAATGATAAAAAAACAAATAATGAACCGCCATCTTCCTTTGGATGAAAAAAGTTTCTCGTCTGAAGAACTCGGAAAAGCCTTAGGACATGACGGCATTAATTTTATAGGCATAGTCGATAAAAAAGCGGCTTTAGCCTATGTTAGTAAATCTTTGAAAGGGGCTAAATAATGAAGAAAAACAATCAATTCGTCTCAAAAAAGAACGATAAAGGCAACTCACGCCAAGCAAATTTTGAGTCACGTCCATTCCAAAAGAAAAAAGAAGATTTCGCTAAAGTCAACGGGGGAGTATTCGTTTACTCCAAGCCTTTGAGCGTTTCCGAACTTTCTAAAGCAATCAACGTTCCGGCGAATGCCATCATTAAATTCTTATTTATGAATGGCAAAATGGTTACCATTAACCAAATGCTCGACGATGAAACGATCGGAACAATTTGCCTTGAATATGATTATGATTTCAAGAAAGAAAAAATCGTTGATGCCGAACATTTTGAGGAACTAGAAATCCAAGATGATCCAAAAGATCTTCGCGAAAGAGCACCTATCGTCACTGTTATGGGACACGTTGACCA
>CAVKAU010000169.1:0-2455 GCA_963654035.1 bacterium
GCTTTATATCATATACGCTTTGACTGGTTTATTTGGCGCTTATATGATCAAAGGCAGTTTCAAAGATGAATTTAAGCTTACGGAGCATAAATATATTGGCTCTCCTAAGCTAAAAGGATTAGCAAGTGTATTTAGACCTTTCTACGCTCTTTTAAGCATGTATTTCTTTGGTGGATTTATCGTTTCTTTGCTTGGAGGAAATTTCAACGCCTCTTCAGCTCCATATTTCATCATTTATGTGATTATGGTCTTCAATGCCTTAGTTCTTCTCTATTATGAATTCATCCTTCGAAATGAAGGTGAAATATCTTTGAATCCATCAAAGAAGCAAAACATCATTGTTGCAAGTATCTATATAACGCTTGTGATTATCTTCTATGGCACAGCATATTCTCTTTTAGCCTATAATCCATCATATGTTATTGAGAATTTTCAAATGCTTCTTCCGCTTGATTTTATGGGTTCGTTAACTCTATTCCTCTATCTGATAACCTTGCCAGGCCTTGGTTATTCGATATATTTCTTCATCAGGGCGTTAAAGCAAAACTAAATTTTTGCTAACTTGGTTTTAGAAAACGCTTTCATAAATTTACCTTTGGTAAAGATAAAACCATATGGTATATTTTTGATGACGAAAAACATAATATTACGTTTGTCGTGTTTTAAGATTGTAAGGAGACTTTATGATTGGTTTTCAAAATGGTATTAATGTATTTGCCCTTGGGGGTCTTTGCGAAGTAGGCAAAAACACATATTGCATCGAATCGGAAAAATCTTTGATTCTTCTCGATGCCGGCGTGCGTTTTCCTGAAGCAACTCTTCCAGGCGTCGATTACGTCATTCCAGATTACACATATTTAAAAAATAACCGCAGCAAGATCAAAGCTCTTTTCATCACTCACGGGCACGAAGATCATATCGGTGGTATTCCTTTTCTCGTTCGTTCCGTTCATATACCAGTCATCTATGCGCCAAAACTTGCAGCTGCATTAATTCGCCATAAATTAGAAGAAAACCGCATTAAAGATGCTATAAAGATAGTTGAATACGATTCTGATTCAGTTATCAAAGTCGGCGATGATTTCGTTGTCTCTTTCTTTAGAGTTACGCACTCCATCCCAGATTCATATGGCATTTGCGTTGATACAAAGGAAGGAAGAATCGTTGATACAGGCGATTTTAAAATTGATTTGACACCTGTTGGACCAACATTCGAAATATCCAAAATTGCTAAAATTGGCACAGAAGGCGTCGATCTTCTTTTAGCTGATTCAACTAATGCCGAAATTGAGGGATACACCCCATCAGAAACCAATGTTCGTAATGGCGTCGAAGAAATATTCGACAAAGCTCCTGCCCGTATTATCGTTTCCACTTTCTCTTCAAATATCAACCGTATTCAACAAGTCGTTGAAGTTGCCGTTGAGCATAAGAGAAAAATCTGCATTTTGGGCCGTTCAATGGAAACGGTCGTTGGTATAGCAAGACAATATGGCTACATCAAAATTCCTGATGCATCATTAATCAAAGACGACCAAATAAAGAATTTTAAAGCCAATGAGATTTGCATTCTTTGCACTGGCTCCCAAGGCGAAAGGATGGCCGCTTTATCCCGTATTGCTAAGGGGGAGCACAAAAACGTTCATATCATTCCGGGCGATACAATCATCTTCTCTTCAAATCCTATTCCAGGAAATGGCGCATTAATCGATAACCTCGTTAATATGCTTGTTAAGCAAGGCGCGGATGTTAAGCAAAATGGATTGGCTTTCTCTTTGCATTCATCCGGCCACCCATCAAGACAAGAATTACGCTTGATGCTAAGATTAACAAAGCCAACATATTTCATGCCAGCCCATGGCGAATATCGTATGTTAAGACTTCATGGTGAACTTGCGCAAACAATTGGCATACCAAAGGAAAATACATTCATTTGTTCGAATGGTGACATGCTTCAACTCCAAAACCACGTTGTTAAGAAGACCGGAATGCATGTTCCAGCCGATGACGTTTATATTGATGGACGCGACCTCGATGGTCTTTCCTCTGCCGTGATTAAAGATCGTGATCAATTAAAGAATAATGGCATCGTTTGCGTTCTTTTAACAATCGATTACAAGCGCAACAAGCTCATCGTTCCTCCAACGGTTTATTCAAGGGGATTCAATGTTTCGGAAGATACTCACGTTATTAGGCACGCGCAAATTCACGCTAATGAGGTTGTTCAGCAAGTTATGACACATAAGGCAAGCTACGCTGAAATAAAGTCTTCAATCAAGGAAGCGTTATCCCATTATATCTACCGTCGCACGGCAAGAACGCCAATGATTGTCCCAATCATAATGAATTCGGTTGATTAATATGTTAATCCTTGCTTCCTCTTCACCAAGAAGAAAAGAACTTCTTAGCAAAATCACCACTTCTTTTATTGTTTTCTCACCGAATATTGATGAAG
>CAVKAU010000170.1:0-4506 GCA_963654035.1 bacterium
GATTAAGATATTTCATGAAGCTTTGCCAAAACATCGTTAAATTCAGCTGGCAAAGGCGCCTCAAAAGTTACAAACTCATGCGTTTTTGGATGTTTGAAAGTTAATTTATAAGCATGCAACAACTGGCCTTTATTATATAAGGAACAATTGTTAAATCCATACACGGGGTCGCCAATTACCGGATGACCGATATAATCCATATGCACACGAATTTGATGAGTTCTACCAGTCAATAGACGGCAGGAAATCAAAGTAACGTTTTCCGAATATCTTTTTAGGACATTAAAAAACGTAATTGACTCACGTCCTTTCGCAACATTCACGCAAAGCTTGACGGGACTTTTAGGATCACGACCAATTGGAGCGTCAATTTTTGCGCTATTTTCGTCAATTATACCATTAACCAAGGCAATATATTCTCTATGCATAGTGTGGTCACTCAATTGGCTTTTAAGATACAATTCAGCCTCATCGTTTTTAGCAATTGCCAACAAGCCAGAAGTATCTTTATCAATACGATGAACTAGGCCAGGTCTAACATTATCGTCCTTGTTAGAAAGATTCTTTTCATGATAAACCAAAGCGTTAGCAAGCGTTCCGCTCTCATGCCCATTTCCTGGGTGGACGACCAAGCCGGCTGGTTTATTTATAATAAGAATATCCTCATCTTCATAGATGATATTTAGAGGAATGTTTTCCCCTTCTAATGTTAGTTGTTTATTAGTATATTTTTCATAGGTTATAACATCGGCAAGTCTTAAGTTATAATGAGACTTTTCTTGGCAATTATTAACAAGTACCTTTTTTTCTTTAATTAATGTTTGCACCTTACTTCTAGACGGTGCTACTTCTCTTTCGAAAAGGAACTCATCAAGTCGTTTTCCAACGTTGTTTTCATCAACAATTATTCGATCCATAAAACCACTATTTTTTTCTAACCGCTTCTTTAATTGAACGTACAATAAGGACAACTAAGAAGATTCCAACTGCCACTACTAATGCTGCATCCGCTACATTAAAAATAGCAAATGAGTCATGGTTAAATCCAAAGATATAGAATTGAAACATATCTACAACTCCTGAAAATCCAGTTATGTTTGGCCAATAGAAAGTTCTGTCAATTGCATTGCCTAAAGCTCCACCTAAAGCAAGCATTAAAGCACAGTCAACCAAATGATCATTTTTACTAAGATTCTTATACCAATAATATCCAATTCCAATAGACGCCGCCCAAGAGATGACAATGAAAACATAACGTGCCCAAGTAACGTCGCTACCCATGCCAAAAGAGGAACCTTTATTGTATGAGAGGGTCAAATAGAAGAAATGAGGTATCACTTCTATTGAATTTCCACTGATTTGAGGATTCTCTTTTACGCTAGGATTTGCCTTGAAAAAATTAACTATTCCCCATTTTGTTGCTAAGTCAATGGCTATCACAAGTATTGCGATCCAAGCAAAACTCAAGAGGAAACTTTTAAAGGTCCACTTGAATTTCACTTCTTTTTTGATTGAATCGCTTTTGGTTTCTTTTTTTGATGTTTCTTCCATCTTTATTCACCTAAAGCTTTAGCGCAGCGATCGCACAAAATAGCGCCATTTTCGCGTTTAATGGCATTTTTCTTATGATTTCTGCATCTTTCGCAGATTTCATCGTCATCTTTGCTAACTTCCGCTTTTTCGCTTCCTTCAGCAATGATTGCTTCAGAGACGCCAAAAAGCCTTGCTAGTTCGTCTTTATCTAAGGAATTAAGAACGCTTACTAATTCTTTGTTAGAGGATTGTAAGGAGACGCTTGCCTCAATTGATGAGCCAATCAAACCCTCCGAGCGTTTTTCTTCCAAGGCTTTTAAGGCGATATCTCTTAAAGCCATGAAAGCATCATATTCCTTTAAGACTTCCTCACCGTATTCATGGGTTTCTTTTGGCATGTCTTCTAATTGTGGCGAGGCTTTCTTGACTCCAGGTATAAACGAATACACCTCATCCATCGTGAAAGATAAAATTGGGTTGAAAAGCAAGCAAAGTTCATACGTGATTTTATAAAGAGTGTATTGAACGGCCTTTCTGCGTGCAGAATTTGCTTCATCACAATAAAGGATGTCTTTTGCGTAATCGAGGTAGAAATTAGATAATTCAACCAAGAAATTAGTCAAAGACATGTTTACGCTTGCAAAAGAGAATGCATCATAATCTTTTAAGGCTTTATTCTTTACCGCTTCAAATTTGGCTAATGTCCAAATATCGGCTGGGTATAATTCCGGCCTTTCGTTTGGGATATATGCTTTCCCTTCTCCATCTTGGAGGTTTCCAAGCATAAATTTGAAGGTATTTCTGATTTTTCTATATTGTTCCGAAACAGATTGAATGATTCTTTCCGAGACGCGTACATCAGCCACATAATTGACGCTTGCAGCCCATAAACGAAGAATATCAGCGCCAAATTGGTTAGCAACCTTGCTTGGGTCAATGCCATTTCCAGCTGATTTTGACATCTTGTTCCAATTTTCATCCATTACCCAGCCATGGGTTAAAGTTTCCTTGTATGGAGCGCAGCCATTATAAGCAACGCTTAAAATCAAGGACGAGTTAAACCATCCGCGATATTGGTCATTGCCTTCTAAATAAAGATTGGCAGGGAATTTTAATCCTCTTTCTTGAACGACTCCAGCCCAAGAGCTTCCTGAATCAAACCAAACATCCATTATGTCTGTTTCCTTACGGAAATCTCCGTTTGGCGACAAAAGATTGGTGTATCCTTCAGGCAAAAGTTCTTTTGCCGAATATTTAAACCAAGCGTTCGATCCTTCTTTTTCAATTAAAGAGCGGATATGAGCAAAAACTTTTTCATCGATTATTGGTGAGCCATCTTCGTTATAAATGATCGGAATTGGAACTCCCCAAGCCCTTTGACGGGAAATGCACCAGTCACCACGATCTTTAATCATGTTAACCATCTTTTCTTCACCCCAGGTTGGATTCCACTTAACTTGGTGAACGGCGTCAATCAAATCCTGACGAATATTTTCGATAGAGAAAAACCATTGTGGAGTGGCTCTGAAAATAATCGGCTTATGCGTTCTCCAATCATGCGGATAGGAGTGAACAATGTCTACTTCCTTGAGCAAATGACCATTTTCCTTGAGCAAATCCACGACTTTGTCGTTCGCTTCAGCATAAAATAAACCATTGCAAGGATCATTTTCCTCTAAATGCATATAGCCTTTGTCATCAACTTGCTTAAGTGGGCCGATTCCGTATTTAGCACAAGCATTAAAGTCATCAACTCCAAAATCTGGGGCGGTGTGAACGCAACCCGTGCCATCGCCATCGGTGACAAAGGAGGCAACAATCACAAGCGAGGTTCTATTTTCGTATAAAGGATGTCTTACTGTAGCATATTCAAGATCTTGTCCTTTGAAGGTTTTGATGAGTTCGCATTTTTCAAAGCCAAGTTCCTCTTTGATTTTCGCTTGAAGGCTATTAAGGAAGACAAAATTGCCTTTTTCAGTGGAGAAAAGGCCATATTCAAAACGTGGGTTTAAGGTAATCGCTTGATCGCCAGGGATGGTCCATGGGGTTGTCGTCCATGCAATGATTTTCGAATCATTAGGAACGACGCCTTTTCCGTCGATGAAATCGAAATAAACATACATTGTTCTTGCTGGTACGTCAGCATATTCAACTTCGGCTTCGGCTAAGGCAGATTCGCTCGATGGAGACCAATAAACCGGTTTTAAGCCTTTGTAAATAAGGCCTTTTAAAGCCATTTTGGCAAATACGTCAATTTGACGAGCCTCATATTCTGGGAGCAAAGTCATATAAGGACGGTCGTAATCGCCCAAGCAGCCTAAGCGTTTGATTTGCCCTTTTTGATGCTCAACTTGTTTTAAGGCATATTCTTTGCAGCAATTGCGGAAATCAACGACTGGAGTCGTTTTACGGTTAACACCGCTCTTTGTTACTTTAACCTCAATTGGAAGGCCGTGTGTGTCCCAGCCAAAAACGAATGGGGTTTTATAACCGCCCATATTCTTATAACGAATAACAAAATCCTTAAGCAAACGATTAAGCATGTGTCCGCAATGGATGTCACCGTTTGCATATGGAGGACCATCGTGCAAAAGATATTCATCGCATCCTTCGCGGTTTTGATTCATTTTTTCATAAAGATGCATATCTTGCCACTTTTCTAGCATCTTTGGCTCTTTGCTAATCAAATTTGCACGCATTTCAAAACCAGTTTGCGGCATTAGCAAGGTCTTTTTCATTTCGCTTCCCATTATTTTCCTCCTTGGGCAAAAATAAAAACGCCCTCTAAGGGCGCTATTGCGCGGTACCACCTTAGTTCGGAATAAAAATTCCGCTCTCAAGACACTTTTAACGCAAGTTTAACGTCTTCCTTACATCTCTTCAGGAAGATAGCTCCCGCAGTGATGGACCTAGGCGTTGTCTCGTTTTCATCCAGGAGACTCTCTAAGTTTGCTTTGGCCGCTCTGCGATCTT
>CAVKAU010000171.1:0-5073 GCA_963654035.1 bacterium
GTAAGATGCCTACACCTATTTCCCGTGAAGAAATCGAACCTGTTCTTAAGAGAATGGGCGTTGTTGATGAGACAATGTATGATCGTTATAACGTTGGAGATAAAGTCAAAATCATCTCCGGACCTCTCGAGGGAACTGAAGGCGATATCGTTTCCATCGATAAAGACACAGGCGCTTGCCGCGTTAACACAATCTTCTTCGGGCGCGTCACGCCAGTCGATCTCGAATTCTCGGAAATCGAAAAAATCTAAAATTTCAAAAAAGCAAAATCCTCATTTTATGGGGATTTTCTTTTTGACTAAACATATGAAAAAATATTCATGTTTCTCTTGATATATGAATGACCGTTCATTATAATTTCTATCGTTAAATATGAAAGGAAATTCATATGTCACAGTTACCAGATGAGAAAATAATCGATTCCATGGAAGATTTGCTAAGCGTCGCTTCCGACTCAACGAGACTAAAAATAATGCTTTCGATCTCTGAAGAAGAACACAACGTCACTGAAATCATGAATTTGGTTGGTGCTTCCCAATCCTTGGTATCCCACCAATTGGAAATTCTTCGCAAGCATCGTATCGTTAACGTCCGCAAAGATGGGAGAAAGGCTTATTACATTCTTTCCGACCATCATATAAATGAACTTATCAAAGTAGTTTACGAACACGTAATGGAAAAAGAGGAGAAATAGTTATGTCCGAAGAAAAGAAAGAAATATTAGTTAATAGCATTCGTTTAGTGCTCGGCCTAACTGCTGCATTGTTTGGCTTGTTCGTTTTCAATGAAAATAATTTTGGCGTTTGGGTGAATTTTGCCATTATGGCCATCGCTTGGCTAATTGTTGGCTATGATATTATCCTTAAAGCCTTTACTTCCTTAGTGAAGGAAAAAAATCCATTTGATGAAAATATGCTGATGCTTATTGCTTCAATTGGCGCCTTTTGCTTAAGAATCTTTGGAAAAGACGAAGGAGAAATCTTTGGCAACGAGTTCTTTGAAGCCTTTATGGTCGCTTTCCTTTTCCAACTTGGTGATATCTTTGAAGATCTCGCAACCGATAAATCGCATGAAGCAATCACAAATGCTGTTGGGCTTAGAGCAAAAACAGCTTCGTTATTGGTTGATGACAACATCAAACAAGTAAAACCGGAAGAATTAAAAGTAAATGACAAAATTCTCGTAAAAGTCGGAGAAATAATCCCAGCAGACGGGAAAATAATATCTGGAGAAGGGGACGTTGATATGTCTTCTCTTACCGGGGAATTCAATCCCGTTTATAGAAAATGTGGCGATCAGGTTAATTCCGGAACGATTCTTAAAAACGGTTCATTAACGGTTGAAGTCAGCAAATCATACGAAGATTCGACTGTTAGCAAAATAATAGAGATGGTTGAGAAATCGTCCGAACAAAAATCAAAGGCCGATAAATTCATCACGAAATTTGCAAAAATATATACTCCGATAGTTGTTGCTATAGCCATCCTTATCGCCGTGATTCCTCCACTTGCTATTGGAATGAATAATGCTGAGGTTTGGAAACAGTGGATCAAGATAGCGGTTTCGATATTAGTCATCTCTTGCCCATGCGCAGTTGTCGTATCGGTACCTCTTGCCTATTTTGCCGGGATTGGCTTAGCTTCTAAAAATGGCATTATCGTCAAGGGTGGATCATACTTCGACCAACTTAACAATCTTGGAATCCTCGTTACTGATAAAACAGGAACATTAACATATGGTAAATTCGTTATTGAAAAAATCTGTCCAGCAGGAATTTCCGAAGAAGAATTCTTAGAATATGCAATAGCGGCAGAATCGCGTTCCAACCACCCTATTGCAAAGGCAATCATTGGCGAAACTGACACATCTAAATTCTCCTCCAACATTAGCGAATACAATGAAATTGCTGGATATGGAGAAGAACTAAAATATAAAAACCACACGGTTTTAGCCGGTAATGCAAAACTTCTTGCCAAATACTCTATTTCTTTCGATAAAACCGATGATATTGGAACGATTGTCTACCTTGCGGTTGACAATAAATATGTAGGATACATCCAACTTGTCGATCAAATAAAGGAAACGTCTCTTCCAACGATATCATCCCTCCACACTCTAGGAGTTAAAACAATCATGCTAACGGGGGATAAAGAAAATAGTGCTAAAAAGGTTGCCAATGCGCTAAGTATTGACGAAGTTCGCTATGAATTACTGCCCGAAGAAAAAACGGCCGTGTTAAAAGAAACGATCGATACAAGCACAAAAGCGGTTGCTTATGTTGGTGATGGCATTAATGATGCGCCTAGTATCACCCTTGCCGATGTTGGCTTTGCAATGGGCGGTGTTGGCAGCGATTTAGCCGTTGAAAATGCCAACATAGTCATTATGAACGATGACATATCTAAGGTGTTTACCGCGATAAAAATCGCTAAAACAACGAGAAATCGTGCAATCTTCAATGTTGTTGCATCATTGCTTATTAAAGTGGCAATCGCCTTATGCTCAATCTTCATCCCGAACTTCCCTTTGATGATCGCGGTCTTTGCTGATACCGGAGTCACCCTCATAATGGTTGCATCATCAATTTCGTTGTTAATCCACAAAGTAAAATAAATGTTGATTCCAAGGCTTCCAAACGGAGGTCTTTTTATGCACGCTGCACAATAAAATAGTCAAAAACAAGTTCTCGTTGATTACTTTCACGCATATGCGTATAATACTCAAGCACGCGCATTAAGCGTCGCAGCGTGGTAGGATCCTTTGACGAGGACCCGATAAGCCACTGCATATCGTCAATTAAGGAGGACAATATGGCAAAGAAAATCGTCAAAGTCCTTAAGATGGAACTCCCAGGCGGAGATGCCCATCCAGGACCAAAGCTTGCTTCCGCAGGCGTTCAAATGGCTAAATTCTGCACTGACTTCAATGCAAAAACAGCCGACAGAAAAGGACAAACAGTCCCTGTAATCATCACAGCTTATGAAGACAAATCATATGACTTTGTCATCAAGACATCACCAGTCACAGATTTACTTCTCAAAGCCGCTGGAATCAAAAAAGGCTCCGGTGTTCCTAACAAAACAAAAGTAGGACACATCTCTGCTGCTCAACTTGAGGAAATCGCTCAATACAAGATGCCAGACCTTAACGCAAATGACATCGAAGCTGCAAAGAAAATCGTCGAAGGATCTGCTCGTCAAATGGGCATCACCATCGACAAATAATAGGGAGAGACAACAATGAAACAAGGAAAGAAATACATTGCTGCTAAGAAACTCGTTGACGAAAACAAAGAATACACCCTTGAAGAAGCAGCCGCTCTTCTCAAAAAGACTAGCATCACAAAATTCGATTCAACAATCGATATCAGCTTCGCGTTAAATGTTAATCCAACATTAGCTGATCAATTAATCCGTGGAACATTAGTTCTTCCACACGGAAATGGCAAAACCAAGAAAATTCTCGCTGTTACCAACACGAAACAAGATGAGGCAAAGGCCGCAGGCGCTGACTTCGTCGGTGGTAAAGAAATGCTCGAGAAGATCCAATCTGAAAACTGGTTTGGCTTCGACATCATCGTTGCTACCCCAGACATGATGGGTGAACTTGGAAAAATGGGTCGTGTCTTAGGCCCTAAAGGCTTAATGCCAAACCCAAAGACTGGAACAGTCTCCATCGAAATTGGCAAAGCCATCACCGAAATCAAGAAAGGTAAGATCTCTTACCGTGTTGACAAGGACGGCAACTTAAACGTTTCTATCGCTCGTGTCTCCTTCTCTGAAAGCGACATCATCGATAACTTACAAGCCATGATTGACGCAATCGTCAAATCCCGCCCATCAACAGTCAAAGGTATCTACATCAAAACAGCCGTCGTCCATACAACCATGGGCCCAGGCATGAAGATCACCTTCCCAACCAGAAACTAATTCTGGTCACCAAATTTGGTGAATTGCTTGTTATTCCTAAGATAGCAACGGACACATGTCTTAATAAACCACGTTGCTGAGGTTACAAATTCACAAAACTAACTCACTAGTTATATCAAGCTTCACATATATATTAAGAAAGGAGGAACACAGTATGAATGCATCTGCACTTCAAGCTAAAAAGGATTCCGTTAAGGAAATCACTGAAGGTTTCAAATCCAGCAAGACAGTCGCTATCGTTTCTTATCAAGGCTTAACAGTCGCTGAAACGCAAGAACTCCGTCGTACCTTAGCAGAAAAGAACGCCAAGATGGGTGTTTACAAAAACACTTTAGTCCGTCGCTCTTTAGCTGATCAAGGAATCGAAGGATTAGACGAACTTCTTGAAGGACCAAATGCGTTAGTCTTCTCTGAAGATGTCACTAGCGCAGCCAAGGTTCTCTACAAATTCTCCCGTTTCCACGAACATCTCGTTTTACGCGGTGGTCTCGTCGAAGGAAAACCAGTAGACGCCAAAGGCATGAAAGAAGTTGCCAAACTTCCAACCAAAGAAGCATTACTTTCTATGTTCTGCATGGTTCTCAACGAACCTATCGCTGGCTTTGCCAGAGTCGCTAATCAAATTAGCGAAAAGGCTGGAGCGGAAGCCCCAGCAGCCAACTAATCTCTAGGAGGAAAAAACAATGGCTGAAAAATTAACAAATGAACAAATCATTGACACTCTCAAACAAATGACTGCCCTTGAACTCAAGGCTCTCGTTGATGCTGTTTGCGCTGAATTCGGCGTCACTGCCGCTGCTCCAACAGCTGCCGCTGCACCTGCTGAAGAAGAAGGCCCAGTCGCAAAAGGACCAACCGAAGTTTCCTTATTCTTAAAAGGACTCGGAACTGCTTCCAAAGTTGCAGTTATCAAGGCTGTCCAAGGCATCACTGGCTTAGGACTTATGGATGCTAAGAAACTCGTCGACTCCGCCCCAGTCGCCATCAAAGAGAAGATCTCTCCTGTTGAAGCTGAAGCTTACAAGAAGACCCTCACTGATGCTGGCTGCGAAGCTGAAGTTAAATAAGTTTCACCTAATCTTTGAACTTTGCCCTACCCATAGACTACTCGTCGCCTGTGGGTAGGGTTTTGGCACTTATAAGG
>CAVKAU010000172.1:0-9481 GCA_963654035.1 bacterium
ATATAACTGTACCATATGATGGAAAAGCGCATATTTTAAATGAAGTAAGCGGTGTTCCGGAAGGCAGTTCAATTGCTTATAAGAATAGAGAAGCTTATACTGACGTTGGTTCGTATCAAGCAAGCGTTACAATCTCTAAGGAAGGCTATAAAACAAAAACTTTAACTGCAACATTGACTATAACGCCTATTGACTTTTCTGGTTTCAGTTACGAAAGCAAGTCAGTAAAGTATGATGGCGCTGATCATTTTAACGATATTCAATTAGTCGGAGTTCAGCCTGAAGGAACGAACGTTAAGCAAACCGTTAAAAATTCAAGCGGGGCGGTTGTTACTTCCACAATAGATGTAGGCGTTTATTCCTATTCAGTCGAAATCAGCAACAAGAACTACAACAAATTAACCTTGAACGCCTCACTAACAATCAAAGCAAGCAAAACTGACATGCCAGTATTTGCTTCAAGCGATGGGACGATTTATTTTGCAAACGGACTTGACAATAAATATCTATATTCATATACGAAAAACGCTGAAACACCATTAACTAGAATCGATTATTCATCACCAAAAGAATTTAATAAATATAGCTCAAGCAATGCTATATTTATCGCTGGTTCGCCTTTCTTGAATTCAGTTAAAGAAGTTAGTAACGGGGAAACCAAAATCATCTACAC
Organism: bacterium; assembly: GCA_963654035.1. GTDB lineage: Bacteria > Bacillota_I > Bacilli_A > RFN20 > CAG-826 > UBA4951. Next base: position 674 of record CAVKAU010000172.1, read on the forward strand.
TGATAGCAACATTGATGATTTCGTTAAAGCTAGCGATAACATCTATTACTACTCTAGCAATCGTCTAAATTCCTCAAAATCTGGAATATATAAAGTAGATGCTAGCAACGTTGATGCTGAACCGTTAGTCACTAAAATATTTGAAGGAAAAACAGATAATTTAGCAATTTATGGCGGTAATTTATATTTCACGAATGGCAACGACAATAATTATCTATACAAAATGAATTTAACTTCTTTGAAAACCACGCTCGTTTTAAAAGAAAAGGTTCATGAATTTATCATCGATAACAATAAGCTTTATTGTACAGTAAACGGTTTGCTTAATGATTATATCGGCTGCCTTGATTTATCTTCTTCAAGCACAAGTCCAACTAAATTAACTGATGCAGCGGGTGAATTCCTAAAAATCAAGAATAATAAGCTTTATTTCCACTACACAGATCTATACGGAAAGATTGATGATTCTAAATACGGGGTTTGGTCTATTGATTTATCAAGCAAGGCTTCGACGCAAATCATTGCTAGCAAAGAAGTGAACGGTTTTGATGTTGATAGTGATGGTTCTTTAATCTACGTGGATGCAACTGATTTGCATTTATATAAATACAATCCTTCGACACAAAGCAAGATTGACTTACTAAATGGTTTCGTTGCTCCTGAAGTAACTCCTTTAAACCTTGGTGGGACAAGCGCTAAATATAGCAACAAGGTTTATTACTTAAATATGTATGCTGGAAAAACGCTATACGCCTATGATGAAATTAATAAAACCAACTATCAACTTACGACAAATAAAGTAGAAGATTTCTTTATCTATGGCGATAAGCTCTATTTCAATCAAGTAACGATGTTGACAAATAATGATTTATATTGCGTTGATCTCAAACTTTCTTCCGAGGCAGAAAAAATCAGCACCAACGATGTTAGAAACATGATTTCGGATGGAACATACATCTATGCGACGCATTATAACTGGGCAGGTGTGGCCGGTGGCAGCGGCATCTCAAGAATGAAATTAGACGGATCGGAATATACTAAATTCTCGGACATTAATGGAGCTAAGAATTTAACAATAAGAGATGGAAAACTTTATTTCATCAATTGCACGACCTTGCAAGATAATGGAAATATCGAATACATATCACTAAATGATATAACTTCCACTTCAACAGATTTAAAATCTACGAATCTAAGCAAAAACATTAAAAACGTTAAACAGTTTGCTTTTGAAGAAAATAACATCTTCTACATCTACAATGGCGTTATCGACAATTCAGTCAGGAGAACGGATTTCACGAATTTAGATGAAGGAGTGGAGATTGCAAGTAGCAAAACCAATCCAAACGAAATTCTTCTTGATGGCAACTATGTATATTATTATTCCTACCCTGCGACATCTACGGAAAGCGCTGGTTTCTATAAGGTTAGCAAAACCGCAACTAAAGATGGAACGCAGGAAAAGATTTTAGGGTACGATAACAAATATTATGGGTCAAATCTGCTAATCACATCTTCTAATAATCTCTATTTCTTGAACTATATTCCAAAACTATTGTTAGGAGATGCGCATTTCTATCAATTAAATCTTTCAAATAAGACAGTAAATAAAATTATGTGAGGCAAAATATGAATATCGAAACAAAGACCATTAGGGAAGACACAAGCGAATACGAGAAATTTGGCTGGAAACGCACGGAGGATGTGAGAAGGAGAACGGGCCCCGTTCATCACAACGAACATGTCTTAGCCCGTGACAAAGACATGAAGAATTATCGATCAATCAAAACCCTTGAAGATAAATATTTCGCTTTAAAAGCCCAGAAACAGACATATAAGCTGGTTGATGGGACTGTTTGCTTTATATTATTTCTTCTTTTTCTCATTCCAGGATTCATTTATGTCTCATATAAGTCTAAGCAAAAGGAGAACATTGAATACGAGAATAAACGTATTCAAAGCAAAATGGATGCCATCTTAAAAGAAGCCAAGCCGTTACTAGTCAAATAACCTTAATGCCCCTCTTTTAAAAAAGAGGGGTTTTTCAATGGATTTTTTGATTTTTCGATATTTGGAATTGTAAATTTGAAAAAAAGACTACACCGCTCACTACACCGATAAACTAAACTGACTACACCGTTGACTACACTGGTGGACTACACTATACTTTATGTATCACTACACCGCTCACTACACCGGTGGACTACACTAGGAGATCCTATGAAACAAGATTTAATTGAAAATGTTGAAACTGAAAATAAGGCAAAACTTAACATCGGAAATGAATATCAGCAGTGGTTTAAAACTCTCTGCGCTTTCTCTAATACGAATGGCGGCGTGATGAACGTCGGAATCACAGACGATATGAAATTCATTGGCTTTAGCATTCAGGAGATAGATGGTATCAAACGAACAGTTGAAACAATTTGCAAAAATCATTCTAAACCGATATTGAAATGTAAGTTTGAAACAGTTCAAATAGAAAGTAGTGAAGATAAATATTATTTAAGGATAGTAGTAGAAAAAAGACCTTCAACCATAACTTGGCTAATCAATACATCTTCTAGTCCATTGCTTTATGTAAGGCATGACGGATCTACTGATTTAGCCACTTTTGAAGAGCAAATTGATTTATTGAACACTGCAAACCTTTATGAGTACGATCAAGTTGAAACTGGCATAGCCCTTAGTGAAAGTAAATTTGAAGATTTAGAGGAAGAATATAAATCCAGCAATAACAACGAATCACTCACAGTGAAAAAACTCATTAGTTTCGGATTAATCACTGCAGAAAATTATTTAACCGTTGCTGGGGTTTTGTTTGCGGATAATAGCGTAAGCAAAAATGCGAATGTAGTTTGCACAACGTGGCCTTCTTTAAAAAAGGGGTCAAATGATTTTACAGACTCAAAAACATATCATGGGTCATTGATTTCTTTATTACATGCATCAATATCCTATATTTCATCAGTTAATTACTATAATTTTGGCGGAGAAAAGATAGGTTTGTACAGAAGAGAAAAAGGTTCATTTAGCATGCTCGCAATTCGTGAAGCGTTAGTAAATGCCCTTGCACATAGAGACTATAAAATAGATGGGAACGAAATCGCGATCAACTGTTTTCCAGATCGAATAGAAATCTCTTCACCTGGCTCTATGCTTCAACTAAGAAACGATATAGTTAGAGTAAAAATAGATCCAGATAATTTCCCATCGGTAAGAAGAAACAAAGTTATTTGTTCGACTTTTGAAAAATGCAACCTGATGGAAAACAAAGGGTCTGGTTTTGAAAAAATAATTGAAGATTACAAAGATTTAAGCGATGAATATGCGCCATTAATCTCATCAAACAAAATTTCATTTACGATAATTCTGAAAAATAAGAAATATATTTACAACGAAACCATAACAAAAAATAACGTCAACACATTAAAATTCGATGAGATGATAAAAAAGCCGATGTTTTCGCTTAGAGAAAATTTAAATAATAAAAATCCCAAATATAAAGAAATAGAATCGCTGATATATAAAAATAAAAACGTATCCATCGAAGAAATAGCATCAAAAGTCGGCTTAAGCAAAGATGGAGTTAAGTACAATATAAGAAAAATGAAAGATGCTTGCTTAATTAGACGTGGGGCATCAAGATATGATTTGGTTAATGACTCCGACAGACCAGCCGACGTTTCTTCTTTAGATAAAGACTCGCTAATACGTGCAATCAATTGGTGCAAAGAAAATTTCATTTCAACCAATACGGTCTTAAAAGATTACACATCCTATGATTACAAACAAATTATGGAGAGTGAAATTAGTGTGTTTTTGACAAATGGGCAATTTAAGGGAGCAATGTTGCTAGCTGGTTTTCAAGCGGAAAACATTGAAGATTTAAATTGGGCGTTTAACATCTCAGAAAGTTCTCCTGCAATTATTAAAATGAGGCTTAAATAAATTAATCAACGTCGAAATAAAATCAAATCGTTTCAATTCTTATTGGTAAAAATACGATTATCGTTATTAAATGTGGTAGTTTGAAAGGACTCCATTAAAAAACCTCCGCCAATTGACGGAGGCTAAAGTTATGAACTCTTATTTAACGTCATAGCTAGCGTAATCGTTATCGTTATAGGATGTTCCTCTATAGAAGTGATCGATTAATTGGGAAGTCTTATTATCGATACGATGGGCAATTGTCCAGGTGGTTGTACCTTCAAGTTTGGTGTTATCTTTGTTGACAAATGCGATCATCTTTTGCTTTATAGCATCGGCATATAATTCTTCGTCATCGTAGTTTCTCCATAAAGTTTCACCAACTCTGCAGTAGTTATTGGTCTTAAGTTCACCATCCCAGTTGTAATACCTATATCCCGCATAGTAATCTGTTCCTCTTAAGAAACCTCTGCTTTCATGGGAGACACTGATATCTTTATAGATGCCAATCGCATTGTCGAAGTCTTCTTGTCTAGATTCAGGGACTCTGAAACCTAGATCTCTTAAGTAGTACTTGAGGTTATATCCTTCTTCTACTTCACAGCTATTGATATAGAGAGAATAGTCGCTATAGATTAAGTTATAGATGCTGTCTTCTGCTTTGAAGGATTTGAAGCAATGGCTGTAGCTATCGCTATAGTAGTCAGCAACCGTGTTCTTCCAGACAACGTCTTCAAGGGAGATGGTTGCTAAGTAAGCGGAGATTGTATAGTCAGTTGTGATATGAACAAAGCCCGCTGCATCAAACGTTCTTTGAATATGAGACATTGTTGGGCAATCTTCATCATCATGGTTTTTCTTGATGGTATCCAACTTTTCGAGTTCTTTTTGGAACATTTCATTTATTGCATTAACAGCATTGCACATATATACGACCGATTGCTTGATACCATCAATATTTGAATCACCTGGTTTGTATTTGCTAATTTCTCTAGCCGCTTCAAGTTTAGAAAGAAGGGCTAAAGAGTTAACAAGGAAGGCGCACTCTTGGATGAATTGAATTCTAGGAGCGTAGCCTTGGTAATCCCAAACCTCGTTCGCCCCCAAAGTGTTATCGTACAAATCCATCAATGTTTGAGTTCTCTTTGTTGGATTTGGGTATAAGAGCTTTTTGGCGAGTAATTCAGTTGAATGCCAAACTTGGTTACTGAGACTATAGAAGATTAACTTGTCTTTGAAGCCTTCAACGAAGTTTGTCTTTTGCTCATCAAGGAAGCCCTTATCATAATCAGGGATATTTTCCTTAGCGGCAATGCTTTCAAGAGTATGCATTTCAACAAGAACAGGCGATCTTACGTCTTCAAGAATTTGAAGAACCTGGTCCATCTTATCGCAATCTCTCACCCATTGGGTCTTATTTGTTAAATCTTGGAAACCCTTGGATATTTGATTCGATATTTCATTTAATTGAGCGATGATTTGATCGATCTTTTTAGTGGTTGCATCTCTAACATCAATTCCCATTTCAAGACACGCAGTTTTGAAAGCATATACTGCAAGTGATGAAACGCCAGATTTCATGAAGTCCATGCCTTTGTCTAAAATTGATTGTGAGATCCAATCTAGTTCCTCATTACTAGATAAGAGGGCATGTGGAGGATTGTTATTAGCCATATCAACGCGAACTCTATCTTTGGTTGCGTTGTTAGATTGTCCAGAACATCCTGCCAATGCAGTGAGAGCCGCTAATCCGAATAGTAATTTTTTCATTTTGTATTCCTCCTATAGAGATACATTAACAATGCTTTTGTTTCTTTTGGTACATAAATAATAACATATCGAATTGCTTTGTCAAATATTTTTGTAACAAAAAAATAAAAAATGTTTCTTTTTGTAGCTTTATTGATTCTTTTTATTACTTTTTATCTATATAGATATAAGGAAAAAGCCCTTTCAGGCTAAATAGCAAAAAAATAAATTTATGAGTAGATTTTAAAGATTGGTTATAGATTCTGGGGATTCAACAATCATATCAAACTTATCCGTAAAACTTTTTACAGTTACATTTATACGATAATTTCCAGGATTGAAAAACCTAATGTTGTAGGAAGTACGATCAAATTTGTCACAATAGGTAACTTTATAGTTGTCGTTCTCGGAGATTTTAGCAATATCACCAGTAAAAACTAGAGGGATTGATCCACCAGAAAGAACTGCTTCAATCCTCAAAACATAGTCGATATTTGTTGAAACGTTATATGTGTTGACGAATTCTTCTTTGCCAGAACAATCGCCTTCGTTAATTTGATTTAATCCTCGAAGTTCGCCAAATATATCATATTGATATAAAACTGAAGCTATCCCAACCACTGTAGTAACGTCTTCACCAGTTAACTTCTGACTCTGTGATTCTTGAACATCATTCTTACATGCAAATAAGCCAAAACCTGCAATAAATAAAGAAGGGATTATTAGTGATATTTTTTGATGTTTTTCCATGTTTCAATTATAAATGAAAGAGAGCATTCAATAAAGATATGGTTGATAAAATTGAATTTACTTCAAAGTTACTTCAAAGTCTACTTCAAAGTCACTTCAAAGAAACATTGAAGTACTTCAAAGTCTTTTTAAAAGCGCACGTTTAATCAATTTGCTTATTATTACTTTCCGTTTTTGTAAGAATAATTCTTATTTGCATGAAACATGTAAACGATACCATCTCGCATTCTTCAAGACATTGTTAAATAAAAATATATTTTTTGCTAATAACGCATACACGTATCAGCTATATTTCCCGTAATAAGCCTTTTTCATGTTTTGAGTTGGCGCTTTATTGGCACTCACTTTCTTATAATCTAAAAGATTATTAAGTAAAGTTAAGAAGGGAGTCTCATCTATGAGCAAGTTTTACCTAAAATGCCCCAATTGTGGCAAATTCCATTTAGCTTCAACGGGCTTTTTTGCTAAAAAGAAAATCAATTGCGATTGCGGTTATGAAATTAATACGAAAACAGATAGAATGGCATCCTTAAGTTGTCCGACATGTTCTAATACGATCGTATATGACCAAGCAAAATCTAAAGACATCGAATGTCCTGTGTGCCATAAACATGTCGACCCATATAGCGGCACTTCTTCCGTCAGCATTCATTGCCCAACATGCAATATTCAAGCAAACGTTGATAAGTCAGCTAAATTCTATACTTGCCCTGTATGCGACACGATTGTCGATGTTCAAAAGCAAATCATCAAAGAGAATGCCGCGAATAACAAAAAGATATCTGTCATCAAATATGAAGGACCAAATGATGTTATTTGCTACAAATACCCAATAGAAGACTTCATAACTGGTTCGGAATTGATTGTTCATGAGTCTCAACAAGCAATATTCTTTAAAGATGGCGAAGCCTTGGACACGTTTGGGCCGGGAAGGCATTTCTTAACAACCGATAGGCTTCCTTTGATTGGCAAGTTCTATAAATTAGACACAAACCAAAACGCCCAGCCATTCCATTGTGAAATCTATTTTGTGAATATGTCCTCCATCATGAATGTCAGATGGGGCACGCCAAACAAAGTCGGCTTATTTGACCCTCATTCAGGCCTTCATGTTGATATCGGGGCCTGCGGCACATTTAACTTGATCGTCAAAGAGCCAAGGAAACTTCTTTTCAAAATTGTTGGAACTGGCGAAGGCCTTTTCCAGGATGACATTGTTGGAGAAGAAAGATTTGCTGGCAAATTCAAAAGCCTCTTAGTAAGCAAAGTTAAAGCAAACCTAGCTAAAGCCATCAAAGAAAACGACATCAACATCTTAGAAGTCGACGAACATATTGATGAAATATCTTCCATCTTAAAGGAAGTAATCAATCCAACATTTGAAGATTATGGCCTTAGCGTGACCGAATTCTTTGTTAATAACATTCTCCTTCCTGATGATGACCCTAATTTTAAAAAGATGAAGGAGCAATATGCCGAGCAATATCTAAAAGTTAGAAACGAAAACATTCTTAAGGATGAAGCTTTAGCAAGACAGCAAAGAAGAATGGTTGAGGTGCAAACCGAATCTAACGAAGAAATAATGAGAGCTCAAGCAAAAGCCCAAGCCTATCGTCTCCAAGCTCAAGCTGAGGCCGATGAGATGAAAATGAAGGGATACACTTACCAACAAGAAACTCAAAGACAGGTTGCTTTAGGTGCCGTTACAAACGAAGGTGGAGCTGGTGGAGTCTCTCCTACTGCTTCTAGCATGATTGATTTAGGCATTGGATTAGGAATGATGAAAGAGGTTGCCCAAACAGTTGGAGAAACTCTTAAACCCGGTCTTCAAGAAAGCAAGAACGTTATTTCAAATACAATAAATGAAAATGCTTGGGAATGTCCTGAATGTCACGCAAAGGGGCTGACTTCAAATTTCTGCCCAGAATGCGGTCATAAAAAACCTTCTGAAGAATGGACTTGCCCAGAATGCAAAACCGAGCATATTAAATCTAAATTCTGTCCAAACTGTGGGCATAAGAAAGGAGAATAACCATGGTCAAAAAGGAAACCTATATTTTTACTGGTGTTATAAGCGCCTTAGTAATACTTGCTTATTCTTTGCTCTTTTTTCTTCTCCCATATCCGGTAAAAGATAATTACGGGCATATACTAAATTATTCATTAACGTTGCTTTTAAGCGTTATTTTCGTTTGCTCTTTCCTTTATGGCCTTCATAAAAGAAGTGGCGTTGAAGGTCTTGTATTAAGAATTCCTTTAATTAAATTAACGATCGTTTTCATCATTGTTGATTTTGTTTTATCGATTATTGAATGCGTAATTAACGCTTTTTGGGCGATGCCATTCTATATTCCCTTGATCGTGGCAATCTTTGAATTA
>CAVKAU010000173.1:0-3925 GCA_963654035.1 bacterium
CACTTAAGCCAGCTGGACCAGCACCAATAACGGCTATTTTATGGCCATATGTATAATATTTTTCGGGAATATAACGTGTTTTTGAATCAATATCGCGTAAAGCAAGGAAACGTTTTACCTCATCAATTGCAACAGGCGCGTCGATTTTTCCACGCGTGCATTGAAGTTCGCAATATTTATGGCATACAGATCCACAAACCGCTGGGAAGGGATTTTCCTTTTTAATTAAGGCAAGAGCTTCATCATACCTACCTTCGTTTGCAAGTTTTAAATAACCTTGTACGGCAATATGAGCAGGACACGCAACCTTACATGGTGATGTACCGGTTTCGCGATAGACATTTTCTCGATCCGTTAAGAAAGAGTTGCCATTCCACTTATCGCCTTTTTCGCCAAAGAAAAATAAATGATCAGCAGGTATTGATTTAGGCTTAATCGTGATATGGTTTTTCGTGCAAAGCTTCTCGCCTAAGCGAACGGCGTTTTGTGGGCAAACTTCAACACAGCCTCCACAAGCAACACACTTAGCAGGATCAACTTTCGCTCTGAAGTTGGATGAGGAAAGATTCGGTGAGGAGGTATACCAGGAAGTCTTCAAAGCCATGCAAGTGTCCCATGGGCAATTGCAAATGAAGCACGAATAATCTTTACCATCAACGTTTGATAATTGATGCACGTACCCCTTATTTTCTGCTTCTTTGAGAATTTTTTCTGCTTCTTCACGAGTGATTTGGCGATGTTTTCCAGTTCTTACTAACGATGAAGCAAGTTTTCCTAAAGAGATGCACCATTCTCCCTCAAGGTCGGCAGTTCCTTCGCCAACCATTCTTCTAAGACGACGGCATTCGCAATATCCAACGCCAATGCAGCCTTCTTTTTCCGCCCAGTCAAGCCAATGCGAAACTTCGTCTGTCGAAACTTTTTTGCTAAGGTTAGCGATTGATTTTTCAACCGGGATTGTTCGCATAAGGGCATTTCCATGCGGAACAAAGCAAGCAATAAGTTTTTGAAGATCGAGGATGTAATTTAAAAAGGCTGGAGCTATTTCTGGAGAATGTTCTAATGTCGAAGCGGTATAAGCAGTGTTTTCCATGCCACCTGGAGCAAAAACAGGCATTTTTACTTTATCGATATTGCTTCCTTTTTCGGTGCAATACTCTAAGATACCAATGCAAACTAATTCATGAACGAATTTAGCTGTCGTGACAACATCCTTTTTATAGATTTTCGCTAATTCATCAATGGTGTATTCCTTACGAAGTTTCATCTTCAATAAGAAATCGACCTGCTCATCGCTAAGAAGACGGTCGAAAAAGATATATTCCCAAGAATACTCATCTGCTACAGGGTTAAGCATATTCATGTGTTTAACCAACTTGATGAGATTCTTTCTTGCTTCCGGATGTTCCTTCTTATATTCGAAGTACTTCTCCATACAGGCCTTTTCGCCTTCGGTCCATTGATGTTTCTTGCTTGCCATATTTTCTCCTATATTTTTAAAAAATACTTTTTTATTTTATGGCAACAAGAAAAAATGTTGAATGCTATGTGAGTGAATTTTGGTTAGATTTTTTTAACTTTGTTTGATTAAAGAAACAAAAAAATCCAATATAGCCAAAATATATTTTCAATTAGTCATTTTTAATAACAAAATCGGTAAAATTAGAATGTTTCCATTATGTGATTAAGGATTTTTACACATTCTCTTGCAGCTGTGGCGGATTTGGTTGAATATTCATTCGCCCCACCAAAAAGAGTGTCGGCGATAACTTTGATAAAAAGGGCTGGAACGTTATTACGGATGGAAGTTAGAAGGATGCCTGCAGCTTCCATTTCGCAAATATCGCATGCAAAAGTGGCATTAATTTCTTCTTTCTCTTTTGCTTCATCAACAAAACGATCTCCTGAAGCACATCTAACTTCAAGCAAAGAAGGAACCGCTTCTAAAGCTTTTTTCCTTAAGGTTTCATCGGTTGGGATATTAAGTGGGAGCGTTGGATGCTTGCCAACTGGTATTTTATCAACGGCTGATGTGTCAAAACGGTAATCAACCACCTCTTTAACGACACATGTCAAAGCGTGTCCGAGTTTCTTTGACAGTCCACCGACCACACCGTAATTAAGAATCATTTCAACATCGTACTTATCAATGAGATATTGAGTGCAAATAGCGGCTGCAACCTCTCCTTCTCCTGAAGGTATAACATAAAGGGCAAAATTTTCTTTTTTGTAAATCGAAACTTCAAAACCCCTTTCCTTAATGACTTCATTTGCTTCCCCATATGCCTCTTTAAATGGGCTAAATTCAACGGCGATTATCATTCCAATTCGTTTCATCTTCAATCCTCTATGACTAAATCTAAGTCATCTTTCATATATTCGATACGTTTCTCTTCGACCTTTTCATACAAATAAGAGAGTTTTTCTACATCATTAAGCAAAAGGATGCACGCATCTTCATAAGCCCTATCAAAATCTTCTTCATTGGCAAGGTAACAAAATGAAAGATAGACGTTATGAGCATAATAATTTCTTTTGTGAACCACTTCAAAGAGAATGTCATAATCACTTTCCGATAAGAATGGATCATCCCAGCTTTGGTCATAGTTCTTTAACATATAAACAATCTGCCCAAGTGTAAGTTTTTCTTCTTTGAAACGTGCCATGTTTTCTTTGAATCCACCATCAGCCATAAAAGCATAGATGCACTTAACATCGTACTCGATGCATTGGCAATACATGAGTATCTCTCCGACGTGTTTATGAAATTCTTCAAGTTCCATCTTTTATATTGTCTTATCTTTCTTAAAAAAATCAAAGTTTTCTCATCAAAAATTGTCAAAAAAGTAGCAAAAAATCTAGCTTTTTTCATTTTTTATAATTTTTTTATGTTTTTTAATTTAAATTTTAACTTTTTCGAATAATATTTATGTGCACCAAATTGTCCGCTGTTAAGTCAGCAAAAGTTCCCCTCTTTCTGACAATTTGGGGCTTTTTTTATAATTTTAATCTGCTTAGGCGGATTTTTTATTTATATATCTTAATTTTGGCGATTGAACGTTCTTTCCTCGTCTTGCCAAATATTCCTAAATAGATGAATTTTCCATATCCTTTAACGGATATTCGCTCATTCTCTTTTGGGAGATAATCATTAGCAAGAATATTTTTCCCTTGGCTAAAGACATTTTTCCCTAAAATTAGCTTTTGGGCATCATTTCTTGAAAGATTGAATGTTTCAGCAAGCATGGCATCTAGTCGAGGAGAGGAAATATTGATGTTTCGCTCTTCCAATTCATTTTTATATGGGCAAGATGATGAAAGAAGGAGTTCTACTTCCACAGTCGTGTGCTTAATTTTCTTTAATTCCTTTTTGACGTTATTTGAGATTTCATCGAGAACGAAGACATATATGTCATTTTCCTTAAGATAGATATCACCAAATTCATCTCTTTCATAGCCTAGATTCATAAGCGATCCAAGAACATCTCTATGTGTTAATGAATCTGAGAATTTCATGTTTTTTGGATATATATGCAGGCATGATATGAGGCTATTTTCTTTTTTGATTGCTTCTATATCAAAGATACTTGGTGCTAAAAAGAGACATTGAGAATCACATTCATCTATTCCGCCAAAGAAAAAATAATTCAGATCGCCAATCATTCCGTCGCTAGAAATAAGTTTTTCTTCCTTAAAAATATCTTTGATTATCGAAATTTCCGTATAAGAGAAAAACTTTGAAGAAACTGGCGAATAATACTTATTGGCCTTATTGATCAAATCGCGGATTCTTCCCTTTAAAATATTTTTGTCTTCCATATTAGCTAACCCTATAAAAATCTTTTTTGCCAATCCTTGTTTTGCTTAAGCGCCCTTCATCCTTTAGTCTTTTTAAAAATCTATTAATCGTTGGCAAAGAAATATT
>CAVKAU010000174.1:0-3644 GCA_963654035.1 bacterium
CATTACTCCTTTAAGAGCGATAAAGGTGTATTCTCGAAAAACAAACTTGATTTTGGAACGAAACTCTTAATTGAGACGATTCTCGAATCTAAAGTTTCTTTGGGCGAAAGAATACTAGACCTTGGGTGTGGAGCGGGACCGATAGGACTAATCCTCGCTCACCTCGACCCTCTAAGGCAGGTCACGCTTGCCGATGTTAATGAGAGGGCCCTCGAACTTTGTAAGAAAAACGCTGACAATCTTGGCGTTTCAAAACAAGTAGAGATCGTTAATAGCGACGTTTACCTCAACGTACACTCCACCTTTGATACGATAATCTCAAACCCGCCAATAAGAGCAGGGAAACGCGTCACTTACCGAATCTACGATGAAGCATCGTCACATCTTAATGACAACGGTTCCTTAATCATCGTCATAAGAAAAGAACAAGGCGCCTTATCCGTGAAAGCACATCTCGAAGAGATCTTCGACAATGTCACGGTATTAGACCGTAAAAAAGGTTATTACATCATTCAATCGTTTAAGAAAAAGGAGCAGTATTAATGCCAAACGAAAAACCATTCCTAACCGAATTCCCAGGACCTAATGGCAAAAATTATCCAGTAGGTCTCAACCACCGCGTCAATTTCGGAAAGATCTCCGGCTCATTAGAATTACCATACTTGGTTGCCGTTCAAACAAAATCTTTCAAGTGGTTCGTTGATAGCGGAATTGATGAAGTCTTTAGAGAGACTTTCCCAATTGAAAACAACAACAAGACTATTTCTCTTGAATATGTCAGCTGCCATTTCGAAGAGCCAGAATACAAACCTCTCGAATGCAAAGAAGAAGATTTGACATATTGCAGCAAATTAAAAGCCACTCTTCGCTTAAAGAACAATGAAACAGGTGAAATGAAAGAGTCTGAAGTCTACATGGGCGATGTCCCAATGATGACTAATAGTGGCACATTCATAATCAACGGAACAGAAAAAGTCGTTGTTTCACAAATTATTCGTTCCGCAGGAGCTTATTTTGAGAATCCTAACGAAAAAGGAATTGAATTCCACGCTGAATTAATCCCTACAAGAGGAACTTGGATCGAATTTGAAAATACCAATAAAAACATCATCTATGTTGATATTGACCATTCTCAAAATGCCTCACACAAACTTTACGCACCTGCAATCTTTAAAGCTCTTGGTTTCCAAGAAAGCGATATTACCGAATTATTCGGCGAATCCGAAGCCTTAGTCAACACCTTGAAGAAGGATGAAGGCAACTACAACTCCAACCAAGCTTTAATCGAAATCTTTAGAAAATTAAAACCAGGTGAACCAATCACAAAAGACGGAACATACAATCTCTTAATTCAGCGTTTCTTCGATGACAAACGTTATGATTTAGGCAGAGCTGGTCGTTTTAAACTCACACAAAAACTCGGTATTTATAACCGCTTAGCCGGTCGTGTTCTTGCTGAACCTCTCATTGATGTCAATGGCGAAATTGCCGCTAACAAAGATGGCGAAGCGATGATCGCTGGCTACACAATCACAAAAGAAGACGTTCAAAAACTTCGTGATGAAGAATTCTTTGAACAAGGCGCAATGGAATATGATCTTGCTAGCAAGGTCAATCCTGACTTTGCAATTGGCTCAACAAAAGTCAACATCGTCAAAGTTCATGCCAAAGACAAAGTAACCGAGAAAATCGTTAAAATCATCGGTACTGCCTTCGAACTTGAGGGAACACTTGATGGCAGCAAGAAGCCACTTCTTTGCATTGCTATCCCAGATATCGTCGCTTGTTTCTCATATTTCGAGAACGTTCGCGATGGCATTGGTTCATTAGATGACATCGATAACCTTGGCAATCGTCGTGTACGTTGCGTTGGCGAATTGCTCCAAAACCAATTCCGCATGGGTCTTACAAAGATGAGCAAGACCATCATCCAACGTATGAATACCACGGTTGATTTCTCTGAAGCAAAGCCGCAAGCTTTCGTTTCCATCCGTCCATTAACTTCCTCCATCCATGAGTTCTTCAATACTTCGCAACTCTCTCAATTGATGGACCAAGTCAACCCACTTTCTGAACTTGCCAATAAACGTCGTCTTTCTGCTTTAGGTCCTGGTGGCTTAACCCGTGAAAGAACAACTATGGCCGTCCGTGACGTTCATGATACTCACTATGGCCGTATTTGCCCTATTGAAACTCCAGAAGGTCAAAACGTCGGCTTAATCAATAACTTAGCTACCTATGCTAAGATCAATAAATTAGGATTCATCGAAACTCCATATCGCCGTGTCTTCAAGACAATAGACGAAGATGGCATAACGCACGTTTATGTTTCCGATGAAGCCGAATATCTTTCAGCAGACGACGAAAGAGGACTTTATATCGCTGAAGCCAACATGAAAGTTTCCGAACCAATGGAACTTGAATTTGATGGCCACAAAGAAATCGTCAAAGAAATTCTCGATGATGAAGTCGTCACACGTCACGATGATGAAAATATAATCGTTAGCAAAGAGGTCATCTCTTATGTTGACGTTTCCCCAAAACAAATCGTCTCTGTTGCTGCATCTTGTATTCCGTTCCTTGAACACGATGACTCTACTCGTGCTCTTATGGGTGCGAACATGCAACGTCAAGCCCTTCCTTTACTCCAACCAGAACTTCCATATGTTGGAACTGGCATGGAAAGAAATGTCGCTCACGACTCCGGTTTAGCGGTTGTCGCTAGAGCCGATGGTGAGGTAACCTACATTGATAGCACTGAAATCACCGTCAAAGAGGAAGAAGGAGAACACACATATTTCTTACGTAAGTTCGAAGGAACTAACCAAGGAACATGTATCAACCAAACTCAAATCGTCCATGTTGGCGATCATATCAAAGAAGGCGATGTCATTGCTGATGGCCCATCCATGAAGAATGGTGAATTAGCCTTAGGACACAACCTCCTTATCGCTTATATGACTTGGAACGGCTACAACTACGAAGATGCCGTCATCATGTCTGAAAATATGATCAAGAACGACACATATACCTCAATTCATATTGAAGTCTATGATGTTGAATGCCGTGAAATCAAAGGCGGTGACTCGGAAGAAATCACCCGCGACATTCCTAATACAAACGAAGAATCCAAGAAATACCTCGATGAAAGAGGCATTATCATCCCTGGCGCAGAAGTCAAAGAAGGAGATATTCTCGTTGGTAAGACCACGCCAAAAGGCCGTGTTGATCCAACTCCAGAAGAAAAACTTCTTATGTCCATCTTTGCCGAAAAGGTCAATGATGCAAAAGATACTTCATTACGCGTTCCTCACGGTGGCCAAGGCATCGTCTTAAAAGTCAAATGCTTCTCACGTCGCCATAAGGATCCACTTGCCCCAGGCGTTATCGAAAAAATCAGAGTCTACATCATTCAAAAGAGAAAGATTTCCGAGGGCGATAAGATGTCTGGACGTCATGGTAACAAAGGCGTTATCTCAAAGATTCTTCCTGTTGAAGATATGCCATTCTTACCAGATGGCACACCGATCGATATGATGCTTTCCCCAATGGGCGTTCCTTCCCGTATGAACATCGGTCAGGTCTTCGAAGTTCAACTAGGTTTAGCATGCCGCAAACTTAATATGCGCGTAGCAACCCCAGTC
>CAVKAU010000175.1:0-5727 GCA_963654035.1 bacterium
ATGCCATCTTTTGGGAAAAATCATCATCTCTATTATATATAGCGTATCTCATGCCTTAATTGTATCGATAACGCGATTCATTTCAATAAAAAATTACTTAAAGCCTATAAAGCAAAAGAAGCGAGCCCCATAAACTCGCTTCCCTCGCTCATATTTTTAATTAAAGAATGGCAATTTTTGTTTCAGCTTCTTCAACTGGCTTTGCTTTTGGAACAAAGAGGCTTAAGACACCGTTTTCATATTTTGCAGTGATGTTCTTCTCATCGACCTCGCCTAAATAATAGGAACGGCTTGTTGAAACGAAATATCTTTCTCTGCGGAGATACTTATCTTTTGCTTTCTCTCCTTCTTTTTCTTTGCTTTCATCTTCAATGCCTGAATGAGCTTCAATCTTTAAATATCCATCTTTGAAAGAAACAGAGATGTTTTCTTTTTTAAGTCCTGGAAGATCGACATCGAGTTTGTAATCGTTGTCTTCTTCTTTGATATCAGTCTTCATTGGCATGCTTCTATATTTGTTTTCTTTGTAAACTGGCGCAAATAAGTCGAATAATGGATCAAGAATTCCATCGTTGTAGTTTGTTAAATCATTAATCATATTTTAATCCTCCGATTATCTTTAGCACTCACTTCTCTCAAGTGCTAACCATATTGTAATCGTTCCTTTAGCACTGTCAACACTTTTGTGCTAACTTTTTTAAATATCCAGTATTTATCGAAGAAAAAAATATAAAAATTTTTATTCTCTCAAAAGATTTTTGATTTTAGCACTCAACTTATTTTCAAAGACATTGAAGTTAATTAAATAAAAATTTCCTTCTGTCGCGGTTGCTAAATAATTAAATAAATCATCATCTATTAGCTGACATATCTTCTTAGATGCCACATTCACTAATTCATTAGAACTTCTATTGCCCTTTTCTTCTTCGATAAAAAGATCATCAATAATCGTTTCAATCTCTTTATGCAAGCTTACTGCTTGATAATGGCCATTTGCTTGAAAAGCGTAAGGATATAATTCAGTTGAAAGAAGATAATTTAAAAAATCAAATAATTCATTTTTCCTATCTTCTTTTATTGTTTCTAACATAAATAAAAACTCCCTTCACTTATATAAAGGGAGCAAAATTCTAAAAGAGACAAAATTAATTGAGAATATCAACAAATGTTCCTTTTGTGTATTTAGCTAAATCAAACGGAGATAAACAAACCTGAAAGCCTCGTTTGCCGGCTGATATATAAATCTTATCGAAGAGTTGTGCTGTTTCATCAATAAAGACTGGTAAAGCCTTTTTTAAGCCTATAGGAGAGCATCCTCCATGCACATAGCCAGTAAGAGGCAATAGTTGCTTTTGCGGGATCATCTCGATTGATTTTGAAGAGGCGGCTTTAGCCGCTTTCTTTAGATTCAAAGTGGAATTCACCGGAACCTCAAAAATGAAATGCTCATGTTTTTCATTTTCAACCACAAGACTTTTAAAAACGCATTCTGGATCTTCAGAAAGAGATTCAGCAACCTTCATTCCATCGACGACATTTTCATCATACTGATGAGCGGAATATTCAATTCCTGCTTCATCAAGAAGACGCATGACATTCGTTTTAATAACTTTAGCCATATATTTATTTCATTTCCTCTAAAGCCTTTAAAGCAGCTTTCTTCGCGCTTGGCCAAATAAACATTGAAACAAGAGCTAAAACAAATATAAGAATTATAAGAATCAAAGATGATACGACATATATAAAAGCCATAACAGCAGCTTTGACAAAGCCTGTTTTCAAAACGTCTTGCGGATCATTTTCCGATATTTTCTTAAACAAAGTCACATAAGATGATTTGCAGTATGAACAAATTAAATCGTGAAGCCAATTCTTTTTTAAAGCAAACGTATAAACGAAAGAAAACACGCAATAGGAAGTAAGCAAAGAAGAGAAACCGACAAGATAAGTAGCTAAAAGATTATGTAAGAGGAAATAAATAACAAGCGCTCCAGCTACCGTTAGCAACATAGCAATAAAACCAGCGAATATCGCTAATCCTCTTGTTTTTCTTATTCTTATCTTTTCGTTTTCATATTCGTTTGCTTTTTCTTCTTTTTGCAAAGCAATCAATTGTTTGCAACAATCTCCGCAAAAATAAGTATCACCACCACTATCATTTGGATCAAAGAAAAACTTCTTCGTTTCTTTTTTCCCAACAATTATCTTTCCCATTCCATAATGAATATTAGAATAGATTGTCTTTCCGCATCTAGCGCATTGGCCAAGATATTTCCCCTTACTCTCATAGGAATAAACAGGAATGGCTTTCTCTTTTTTCTCTATCTTCACATCGGTTAACTCTTCAACACTAACCCTAAGAAAAGAAGATAGCTTTTCTATATTTTCTTTCGAAGGTTCTCTTTCATTCTTTTCCCATGAAACGATTAAATCTTTCGATACGGAAAGATACCGAGCCAAACTGTCCTCGGTTAATCCTTTCTTCTTGCGATAATATTGAATATTGCCACCAATCGTTTTCATAATTGAGAAAAGGCCCCATTTTGGGGCCTTATTATAATCTTATATATTTTAGATATATTAGGCTGCTTTGGTGAATAAGCCTTTTCCACCAATAAATAAGCCAGCTAAAGCTGCAACAGCAGAAGAAATACCTGCTGCTAAATATCCCCAGCCTAATGAAGCGCTTGTGCCAATAGCGCCAGCCCAGCCATTTCCAACCATGATAGGTGAAAGGAAGAAAAGAATAGCACAAACTAAGCAAATAAGACCAGTGAGGAAAGAGAAGAATGCCCCAACCTTTCCACCAAAGAATCCCGTAATAGCGGCGACGATGCCAAAGAAAGCTGCAATAAGCAATAAAACAAACCAAGCAATCATCGCACCATGTGGATCATTGAGTTGGAGAGCTTCGTTCCCAAAAACAAAGTCATATCCTCTTGCTGCTTCAGCAAATGAGTCATTGGCCACTAAGCCAGGTCCTAATGGGAAGAGGAGAGCACAAGTAATGGCAATCACAGTGACAATCCCTAATATTCCCGGTAATAAATTCTTTTTCATAATAGCTACCTCGAATTAACAACGATAATATTACTAGCCTTGTTTCTTTTCTTCAAGAAAAGGAAAATTTTTCTTTTCAATATCTTTTTTAAGATGCCATTCCAATCAAACGCTCTATTCGGTAAAATTACTAAAACATTCGATGTTTAGTATACAAACCATAAATTTGTAAAAATAATCATTGAAATTATTTGCCTTTGGTGTATGTTTACACGTGACTTATTAAAGGAGGGTCACTATTTTTATGAAAAATAAAAAGATTAAATTACTTACTATTCTAAGCGCTGGTGCGTTAGTCATGGGCTTAGCATCATGCGGAGAACAAACAAATTCTTCCAGTTCTGAAGGAGCATCATCTGACGCATCTTCCGAACAATCATCATCTATCGTCAAGACTGCTACAAGAATCAGTCATGAAACAATCGGCAACGTCGTTGAAGGAGAGGAAGTCGATTTAGATAATTACATCACCGTTACTTACGATGATAAAACAACCGATAAAAACTATGAAGTTGCTTGTACTAGCGACAATGTTTCTATCAGTGGGCACAAAGTTACCGCACTTGAACATGGCGAATACACTTTAACCGTCTCTGCAGGATCAGTAAAAGTAAAAATTACTCTTACCGTTGTTTCTGAAGAGCAAATGGAATTAATTGATTTCCTTGAGCCATTAAACGAATCTTCCGATAACTATACAGCTATATACTGGGATATCACCAAGAGTGG
Organism: bacterium; assembly: GCA_963654035.1. Taxonomy (GTDB): domain Bacteria; phylum Bacillota_I; class Bacilli_A; order RFN20; family CAG-826; genus UBA4951. The sequence continues at coordinate 3,790 of CAVKAU010000175.1, forward strand.
TTACAGTTATAGTATGACCACTTTACATAACGAAAATTATGTTGTTTGGTACGACGAGACTGATCCAGTGGGAACAGATGAAGATGGTGAATCAACATCAATGATACTTGCCAAATTGGAAGATGGACACACCTATACGGGCTATCTCGCTGGAACAAAAGATGAACCAGTTCCTACCTTCAACCCTGGCTACACTTCATGGGGCAATTATTATGCTACGCAATCTTTATCGCTTGATGCAACCGATGCAACTTATGAGGAATCTTCATCGGGTGAATATCTCCAAATGAGTGCATCTTTCACGAAATCTTTATTTAACTATGGCGTTGGCTACAGCTTGAATTCCGACTACTCTTACGTTGGCGCTATCTATAAAGGACTCATCGATATGGATGGTGATGACACAAATGACACCGCTTTATTCGACCTTCTCATTACCGACGGAACTAGTACATATTATTTATGTGCCGTTGGCCTTACTGGCATTGGCACCTCTACATTAGATTTCATGGAACCAGTCAGCACCGATAAAAAATACGTTCCGACGAAGATTGATGCCGCAGAAATTTCTACTGCTTTCACTAGTTTAGCATCTGGTAAAAACTACACTGTTACAACTGAATTAACATCGGTAAATAGCAAAGGCGAAGAATTGACCACAATTACAAGCGAGGATACGTTGGCTAATATTACTGGTTCAACGCACGTTATTATCACAACAACATTTACTGACAATGGCGTTATCAGCACATATAAAGCACTTAAGATCACTCAAAACGATGATGGCACATATTCTTCCGGAACAGATTGGACGACTTCAGGCGCATTTGCTTTCTGGGACGATGGAACAAATACATATTCTTCAAGCTACAGCGCAAAGACTGGCAATTGGAGTGCAAAAGAAACCGCCGTTGCAGGAAAAACAGTTTACGAATCTGACAAATTAGACGATATAGTTGCTAGCAACGTAACATTAGAAGCTGCCAATTGCACAAACTGGAGCAAGAAAACGACGAACGGAACAAAAGTAACATTTGCTGGTGACGTTGGCGACAATAGCGATGGAGAAGTTACAAATACATTATTTGGCAAGATTTTCGATATGAACGGTTTTGCTTTCGCAATCGTCAATAACGATGGGACTGGTCTTGGAACACAAATGACAGAATCAGTCGAATTCGGAAATGATTACGGCTACCATGCTTTATCCTTATATTCAAGTTACAACTACTTCACAGTCGACACAGCCACAAACGAAGTTTCAGTCGATGCTCTTTGCTATCTTCCAGTTGGCTTAAAGAACTATGTTGACATGAAGTTCAGTGTCTCCGAAGTTGGAACGACAACAAACGATTACAACTTCGACTTCGCTGAAGCAGCTGAATAAGCTTTCAGCAACTACAATTGCTCTTTATATATTGAAAGGATATTTTAATGAGACAAAATAAATGGAAATTTGGCATTATCTCTGTTGCAGCCATTTTATCCTTAACCGGATGTAATAATGACACTAACTCTGATGATACCTACACCTATAATACATACTTATCCACTAACCCAAGTAACTGGAACGTCCACAACTGGCAAACCAGTGATGAATCTTACATCACCGGTTTTACCGAGATGGGCTTCTATGATGCTGTTTTAAACGAGGCCAAGACTGGCTATGAATTCGTTTGCGAAATGGCCGCTGAAATGCCTGAATCGATCGATAAGATTACCGAAGATGAAATGGATCAATACTATGAACAATCAGATATAGGTAACCTTGATAAAAACATGGTTTGGGATATCAAATTGAATCAGAACGCAAAATGGGAAGACGGAACAGCCATTAAAGCTCAAGATTACGTTGATTCCATGGAACGTCTTTTGAATCCTGAATTCCATTAATATGGCTAGCGACAAAAATAGATTTCTTAATATTATATTTTTTAT
>CAVKAU010000176.1:0-2538 GCA_963654035.1 bacterium
AAAAACAAAATATGCAAACATTTAAATTAATTATTGCAATTTAAGTATCAAATATAAGGTCTACAATAATATTCGGTTACTATAGGAGAAGAAAACTATGAAACTCTCATTTCGTTGGTATGGCTTAAATGACTCCATACCGCTAGAACATATTCGCCAAATTCCGAATATGTCTACAATAGTTACTTCCGTCTATGACAAAAAAGCTGGTGAAGTTTGGGAAGAGGCATCTCTTCTTAAATTGAAAGAAGCTTGCGAAAAGAATGGCCTTGCGATGGAAGTAATCGAATCTATTCCTGTCTCTGAAGACGTTAAAATGGGCTCAGCAAAAAGAGACGAGCACATCGAAGCTTTCAAGAAGAATCTTGAATTATGCGCTAAAAACGGCGTCAAAGTCGTCTGCTATAACTTCATGCCTGTCTTTGATTGGCTAAGAACAGATATGCATCACGTTTTATTTGACGGTTCTAATGCCCTTTCTTATTCTCGTGATGATTTTGATAAGGTTGACCCGCATAACCTTCATTTGCCAGGCTGGGACGAATCGTATTCGCCTGATGAACTTCAAAATTTGTTAGAGACATATAAGCATATTTCTCATGAGCAATTATTTGATAACCTCGTTTATTTCCTCAAACAAATTATGCCTATTTGCGATGCGTATGGCATCAATATGGCCATTCACCCAGATGATCCGCCATGGGATGTCTTCGGTCTTCCAAGAATTATCTCTTCCGAAGAAGACCTCGATAAGTTATTTGCGGCCGTTCCTGATATTCATAACGGCTTAACCCTTTGCACTGGATCGTTTGGTGCCGGAAGAAACAATGATCTTCCACATATGGCCGCTAAATACGCCAAAGAAGGAAGAATCTATTTCGCCCATCTAAGAAACATCAAATACACCGATGACAAAGATTCCTTCACGGAAGTTGGCCATTTCTCAGGATATGGCTCGCTTGATATGGCCCTTATCGTTAAAAACCTCGTTGAAAATGGCTTTGATGGATATGTTAGACCAGACCACGGAAGAAATATTTGGGGCGAAGATCAAAAACCAGGCTATGGCTTATATGATAGAGCCTTGGGCTGTGCTTACATTAATGGATTATTTGAAGCGGTAACCCGTTTCCAAAATAAATAAAAGGAGTTAATCATGGAAAAGAATTTACCTTTATACGTCGATTATACCGACAAAGTTGTTGTTATCACCGGAGCAGGCGGAGTCCTTTGTTCTGAAATGGCTAGAGCTTTTGCTCTTTGCCATGCAAAAGTTGCCTTACTTGATTTACATTTAAGCGCCGCTGAAGCAAAAGCCGAAGAAATCAGAAAACTTGGTGGAAACGCTAAAGGATATGAAGCAAACGTCCTTGATAAAGATTCTCTCGAAAAAGCCCATCAAGACATCCTTGCTGATTTTGGCAAATGCGACATTCTCATCAATGGCGCTGGTGGAAATTCCCCAAAGGCTTCCACGACTCAAGAATTTTATGAGCCAAAAGTCTCTGACGAAACAATCTCCTTCTTCGATTTAAAGAGCGAAGGATTCCAATTTGTTTTCAACCTCAATATTTTAGGCACTCTCTTACCAACGCAAATCTTTGCCGTTGATATGATTGGAAAAGAAGGATGCTCAATCCTTAATATCTCCTCGATGAATGCCTTCACCCCATTAACAAAGATCCCTGCTTATAGCTCGGCAAAAGCTGGTGTCTCTAACTTCACAAAATGGTTAGCCACCCACTTCGCAAAGACCGGAATCAGAGTTAACGCAATCGCTCCTGGTTTCTTCTCCACAGCCCAAAACGCTGCTTTATTATGGAATCCAGACGGCACTCCAACCGAAAGAACCCATAAGATTCTTAATAACACACCAATGGGAAGATTTGGAACTCCTGATGAACTCTTAGGCGCAGTTTTATTCCTTTCTAATAGCGAAGCTGCTTCCTTTATCACTGGCGTCGTTCTTCCAATTGATGGCGGATTCAGCGCTTATAGCGGAGTATGATTTATGGAATTCTTTAGCAATGATGTTCTCCTTAAAGGAGACGCGAGCAAAGAAATATATCAACAGATCAAAGACCTTCCAATAATCGACTATCATTGTCATCTTGACCAACACGCTATAAAAGTTGACGCAAAATTTGAAGATATAGGTCAACTTTGGCTTGCTGGCGACCATTATAAATGGAGAGCCATGAGAATGGCTGGCATTGATGAGAAATACATTACTGGAGACGCCTCCTTTCATGAGAAATTTCTAAAATATGCCTCAATTGTCCCTCTTCTAGTTGGAAATCCTCTCTATTACTGGACGCATTTCGAGCTAAAACAAGTCTTTGGAATCAATAAAGAACTCAATTCTGAAACGGCTGAAGAAATCTATTCGGAAGCTAACGAAGTCTTAAAGAACCTCTCAGTTCAAAAACTCTTGGAATTGTTCAATGTTGAATTTGTTGCCACAACCAATGATCCAACCGAAGACTTAAAGGATCACGCCAAGATCGCTAAGACCAATGTCACCCCAACCTTCAGACC
>CAVKAU010000177.1:0-2475 GCA_963654035.1 bacterium
TTTTTGCTATCATCATTGTCGGGAACATCAACATGCTTTGAATAAGCTAAAGTGATTTCAATATCCTTATCAGGAATTACGATTTGACCATAGTAAGCATAGCCTTCAGTATCGCTTATCTTTAAATCATAGCCATCGATGGCGAATGCGTTAGCGTCGATTTTCGTTCCAATATTGTAAATTTGCTTAGGGAAAGTTTTTTCATATCCTTCAACTTTATATGTAACAAAAACCGATTGTGTCCATTCAATGCACCAATTTTCGTAAATTCTAGAATCGGAGCCAGTTTCGCCAGGGATATTTCCTTTTTTGCCATAATTATCATTTCTAAAAGTTGTGTTCCCTCTAACGATTCGCTTGCTATATTCTCCGCCTTTGATGAAAGGAATCTCGGCACCGTCTTCAATTACAACGGCATACATATTTGTTCCATTGAACCTTTCATCATTATTAATCGTAAATCCAATAGCGTCTGGAGAGCCAAATTGGCCAACTGTGATTGCACCAGCAAAAATATCTCTTAATTTAATCGGATCTTGATTTAGGTCATCCCCACTATAAACCAACACATTATCTAAAATATTCGAGAATTTTCTAGTGTCATAAAATGTGACATCCGTCGTTCCAACAAATTTCTCGTTGAACCAAAGAATAAGCCAACGTTGAACCCCGTCAGATTGATTTGTGATGTTTCTAATTGTTATTTCACCAGTATTCTCAACGGTTTTTGGAAGAGGATTAGTTTGCCAGGCGAAAGAATTGTATGCCTTGCTTTCATTTCCGTATGAAACGTTATAGAAAACATATTCTTTGTCCGTTGATAAGAGAACGACTTTTCCTTCTTTCATCACCGGAACCGAGCACCCTTTTTCGATTTTAAGGCTATAGACCGTGCTTCCATTGTAATGCTCAAAATCTTTGTAATTGATATATGCGCCCACTGACCAGTTTTGGAAACTCTGATCAATATGATTGACGCCTAAATCGGCAAGCGTTTTTCCTTCATCTTCATCGGAAAGATAAAGGCTTATTTTATCTGCATCGAGAAATCCAACGCAATCGCTATATTGAGAGTTATCGCTTGAAGGATATTTTGCATATTCATCGGATAGGAGAACGAGGTATTGATACCAGGAATTATCGCTCCATCCACGAAGTTGAACTCCGCTTATTGAGAAAGATGATTCTTCTGGCACATAGTCTAACCAATTAAAAGCGCCAAACTTAACCTCTTCTTGCTTGTATTGTTTGTTAACAAAAGAATAATCTTTATCAACAACGAAAATTTTTGCCCTCTCGCCAATTTCCGCAACAATTTTCGTTCCTGATGAAATATCAATACGGTAAACATTGGTACCATCTAATCCATCCTTATATTCATTAAAACCTAGAAATGCCCCTTCTGCTCCCCATTTATTAATTTCTTGGTGATTGAAAGTTGGTGAATGCGAAGTTAACTCTCCGTTCTCGTCTTTCGTGTATAACTTTATTCCAGTTAAATTGCACCAATTGAGAGCTAGCGTTCCAAAGTCTTTTTCATCCAAATCTTTAAATGAATCGGATAGGAGAACAAGGTAATGATACCAACTATTGGTAGCAAAATCTCCTTCGCCTAAACCACGAAGTTGAACTCCTTCTAAGGATATTTCAGTTTCATCTGAAGCGTATGGTATCGTTGGCGTTAACGTCCAATTGAATGAACTATATTTAGCTTCTTGGTTTTCAAAAGAAGAGTTATAGAAAACATATTCCTTATCAATCACAAAAACCCTAGCTTTTTCTCCGTCTAATCCAGCATAGATTTTTGTTCCTTGCGGAATAACCATTTTATAAACGCATGTTCCGTCTAATCCGGTAGCGTATTCATCAAATCCTATAAATGCTCCATTTTCTCCCCACATGTTCATTCCAAGATGGCTGACATTGATAGTTTTTTCAACTAATGCATTTCCTTCATTGGATTTAACGTACATCTTAATGCCAGATAAATCGCTCCAAGTAGCAAAATTATCTAAAGAATCAACATTAGTGGATAACCCAGAATAATCATCGGATTTTAAAACTAAATATTGATAATAAGGATCATCACTTATACCGCGAAGTTGAACTCCGTTTAAAGAAATCGTTTTTTCTTCTGAAGCGTATGGGATTGTTGGCGTTGCACTCCAATTGTATGACCCATATTTCTTTTGCTCATCTCCATATGAAAGATTGTAAAAAGTGTAGTCCTTATCAATCGCAAATGTTTTAACTTTTTCCCCAAATGAAGAAATAATTTTTGTTCCTGCAGGAATGAAAGCCTTATAAACGTTCGTTCCGTCTAAGCCTTCTTTGTATTCGTTGAAGCCAATGAAAGCACCTTTGCTTCCCCATTTGTTGGCTCCGACATGATTAGGTGTTATACCATTTTCTTCTAATTTCCCTTCGTTATTTACTGTATACAGTTTGATCTGTCTCTTATACACATTCTGACGC
>CAVKAU010000178.1:0-5798 GCA_963654035.1 bacterium
GCATTGGAGTGTGTTCATCCTTGAAGCAAATGCCATGCTTTTTGAAATAGCCATACGGGGAATATTGGAAATACCATTTCTCGTTAGCTAAATTAAGAGGGATGAATCTGATTGTTGAACGGGCCGGTTTTTTCATGTCGCCATAGAAGCCTAAATTGTCGTGGCAAAGACGGCATTTTGGATAGTCGGATGAAACCTTGGTTAGGAGTTTGGCAATATCCTTGTTGTTTTTCTCTGGTTTAGAGAGATTGATTGTTATTTTTAGCGATGGACCATCATTAAAAGTAGCGTCCCATTCGAGGTTTTGGTCAACTTTTGTCTTTTGAAAATAACCATTGGCGATTGAAAGATCATAAAGATAATCCATTGCGTCAAGATCACCTTCATTTAATTTTGCAAAGAATTTCTCGTTAACTTTTGATGGCGTTGGAGAAAGAAGGCCGAAAACGAAATCCGCTTTAAGGAAAGCTTCTTCTTCGCTAATGTCTTTTTCTTTTACTTCCGAATCGATGATGTCTTTAATAAGAGTATCAGGGACTTCTAAGGAAGCGATCTTCTTTTCATCTATCTCTCCGAGGTATGGAGTGTCCTTATCGAATAAATGAAGGAGGATGTTTTTGAAATAAATTTCATCTTCTTCATCCATTTCTAAATGCGTTTTAGCATAATAAATCAGTTCATTAATTGTCTTTTCGATCATCTTTTTACTCCTTTGTTTCGAATTTATATTCAATAAAATGTCTTTGAGGAATTCCTGCTTTTACGAGCATATTTTGGAAATCGAGTGCCTTATATTCTGGCTCTAGGGCGATTGAGCAGTGCTTAGCGTTCAAATTTCCGTTGCTAAGTTCTTGGCCAAATGGCCCGCAATTGCTTGTGTAGATAACAACATCGTCATATGAAGAAGCTAAAATAAGTTTGTATTTATCATTTTCCAATACAACGTGAGGATTGTCTTTGTTTCTTTTTTCTTTATGGAAGGCAGTATCAAGTCCGCCATTTTTCGCAAAATATTCGTTAGATATCACTTCACCTATTATTTTACCTTCATTTAGGGAAACGAAGGTAGGTGCGTCAATGTAATTTTTTGCTGTTAAATCGTCATTGTAGGTTAAAATGCTATCGGCATCGACCTTTAATGTATTGTTTTTGATAGAAGGTTCCCCACCAAGGTTGAAATAAGTATGAATCGTAAGGTCAATCGGGGTTTCTTCATCAGAAACAGATTTAAATTCAATGCGAAGTTTTCTTTCTTTTTCAGGAATAATATAACGCACTCTCGTCAAAACCTCGCCAGGGAAACCTTGATCAAGGTTTTCGGAAGTTAGGTAATAATCAACGATTAAGCCATCTTTGGTATTAGACATATCCATATTGAAGCGTCTAAAAGAATAGCCTCTTTTCCCACCATGAAGAGTTTTTTCACCTTCATTTTTATCCACTTGGTAGCTTTTGCCATTGAAAGTGATAGTTCCATTAGGGATTCTTCCGGCGATTCTTCCGACGCATTTTCCGTGGTATGCCATATCCTTCATCCAAGCTTCGTAATCTTTAAAGCCGGCAACCATAGGGATTCCATCAAGTTTTATTTGATAGATGCCTGCGCCAAAATCAGATAAGGTAACTTCCATCCCGACAGAATTCGTGGCCGTAAGAAAGGTCGCATTTAAAATGTTTTTGCTTTCAATTATCATTTTTTTATTAGCTCCTTGATTATTTCTTCTAGTTCTTTTTCCGACAATTCCAAAGGAACTGGGTATAAAGGATTAGCCTCTTTTGCTGCATGTTTAGCAAGAAATTGAATATCATCCTCTTTAATTATATCAGCGAATAAGGAAGGTATGCCCATCTCTTTATTAAGATTTTTGACCCAATCTAGGAAAGCATCTTCATTTTCAAGATGCAAAAGCTTTGCTAAATGGAGATATTTGCGTGAGCTTTTTTTCTTATATTTATCAAGGAGATGGGGCAAGATAACGGCATTTGCGTAGCCATGAGGAATGTCATATTTCCCACCAAGGGCATGCGCAATGGCGTGCACATATCCAACATAAGATCTCGTGAAAGAAACACCAGCAAGGTAAGAGGCCTTGAGCATATTTGTTCTAGCGATATCGTTATTTGAATCGTTGTAAAAATCTAAAAGAGAAGAATTAATAAGGGAAATTGCTTCCAAAGCGGCTTTTTCTGTCTTTTTAGTTAAGGCGTTTCCTAGATATGCTTCAAGAGCGTGCGTTAAAGCGTCCATCCCGCAATTAGCAATGATATTTTTTGGCAAACTTCTAAGCAATTCATCATCAAGCACGATGACTTGAGGAACGAGATTCGGCGAATTGATGGCGAATTTATCGTTCATTTCTGAATTCGTAATGACGGATGCTATAGTTACTTCCGAGCCACTTCCAGCAGTAGTTGGGCAAGCAATTAGCATTGGATGTCTCTTTTTTACCTTAAGCAGCCCTTTAAACTGCTCGAGTTTTTTATTTTTGTTAGCGAGGAGGGCTCCAACTGCTTTTGCCGTATCAATTATTGAGCCTCCGCCAATGGCAATGATTGAATCGACATCATTGGCTTTAGCTACTTCTTTTGCCTCTAAAATAACCTTAAATTCAGGGTTTTGCTTAACTTTTTTGAATTCGAAATATCCAATAGAAAGTTCATCAAGCATTTTCTTGAATTTTTCATAATGCGTTCCTTTAGAAACGGAATTAGAAACGATGATAAAAGGTTTTTTGTAGCCATTTTCTTGCAAGAATGATGGGATCTTTAGCAAGGATGAATTTCCTTCATACAAGGTTTGCTCAGGGAAGGAGATAAAAGGCATCGCGACCTTATTTAGAATGAATTGATATGATCGGCAGTAGATTTTTTCAAAAATGTTCATAAATCAAAGGAAAGGCGAGAATATTTTGAGAATATGCCAAATTAGACCCTTTCTTTTCCTCCAATGTAACCACGTTTCGTATTTGATTTCTTGGCAACGCGTTAAGGTTTTTAGATAATCCTCTTTGATTTCTTTAGCAATTCCTTCACCAATAAGCAAAGTTCCGTTTTCGGAGTGAAGATAAAGAGAGCGGAAATCAAGATTGATTGTTCCAACGGTTGATAGCATATCATCAGAAACGAAAGTTTTAGCGTGGATGAAACCATCTTTGAATTCGTATATTTTTACGCCGGCTTTTAATAAAGGGCCATAGAAAGATCTCGTTAATTGATAAACGATCTTTTTATCGGGGATGCCTGGGGTTATTATCCTAACGTCGATTCCTGAAAGTGCGGCCAAGGTAAGAGCGTTTATTAGGTTTTCTGAAGGGATTAAGTATGGAGTCGTGATATAAACGTAGGAATTAGCATTATTAAGAATCGAAACATAAGTACTTTCGCCAGCATTTCGAATCGTATAAGGAACATCGCCATAAGGGAGGACGAGAGTGTCATTTGGTATATACCTATCCTCTTCTAGCATGAATTTGTTTGGCTTGTAATAATCGTAATCGATGACGTTTTTAGGATCGAAATTCGTCATCCATGTCGAAAGGAAAAGGAGAGTATATCCATAAACCGCTTCGCCTTCTACTCTTATGGCATTATCTTTCCAAACGCCAAAGCGATTTTCGACATTGATGTACTCATCTGCTAGATTTACTCCGCCAGTATAGCCAACATAGCCATCAATTACCATGATTTTGCGGTGGTCTCTTTGAGAAAGACGAGCATCGACAAATGGCTTTACCTTGCCATATACGCGGCCTTTGATTCCATTTCTTGCTAGTTCATCCTCGTAAATTATAGGTCTCCAAGCAACATTTCCTACATCATCCCAGATAACGCGAACATCTACTCCTTGTTTGGCTTTTTCTTTAAGAATCTCGTAAATTGCATCCCACATCTTTCCTTTCGTGATGATGAAAAATTCCAAGAATATGTAGTGTTTTGCGTTTCTTAAATCCTCAAGCATTTTCGGAAACATATCTTCGCCAAAAGGGAAATAAGAAACGTTGGAATGACCATATAAAACGGCATTTGTCGAATTTTCAAGGTATTTTGCGGCCTTGTAACCGCCATTGCTTTTTTCTTTGGCGATATTGTTTATCGCTTCAATTTGCTCGGCGTTCCCGAGGATCGAGAAATAATTCTTAAAATATTTTCTTTGCCTGCTAGAGGTGTATTTATGGGCAAAAAGAATATAGAAAGTCGGGCCGATAATCGGAAGCATACCAACGATAAAAAGCCAGGTAATTTTAAATGATGAAGCAGATTCACTCATCATAATTATCAAGCCAAGAATAAAATTGATGATTATTATTTCAACAATAACCGAGACTACCGCCGCACTAGAAAAGTCATAAATCGTATAAAAAACGACTCCGGTTATAATCAAAGCAATTTCCAATAAAACCGTTATATAGGTCAGGATCATCGACCAAGCGCGTCTACGAAAAAATCTCATACTTCATTATTGTATGAGATATTTCTTTAAATGTTAAGTTTTCTCTTCAAAGAAGAGACGCTTATTAATCATCAGCGTCAAAAGCTTCTAAGCCTTTTTTAACTGCGACATTGCCATTTCTCTTAACCGATTTGACAAAGAAGAAAATAATCATTGCAAATATTAAGCAAGCAAGCGCATATAAAGGCAAGAAAGAGAAAGAGAATTGAGGAATCAAAAGTAAGGAGCCTAAGGCGATTGGCGTAATTGTTTGGGCGGCCATTGAAGCTGCATAATAATAGCCAGTAAATGCGCCGATTTTCTTAGAAGAGCAAAGTTCAACAACCATTGGGAAGGAATTTAAGTGGACTAAGGACATGCCAAATCCTTTAGCGAACCAAACTACGTAAATGATCACTGGGAAACTTCCACTATGAGCTGAATCTTTTAGAATCGTGAAGTTCATAATTAGCCAAACGGCATAAGCGATAGCAGTTAAGGAAAGACCGCTAAATATCGTCCATTTACGGCCAATTTTCTCAGCAATATAACCGCCTAAGGCAAAGCCTAAAACAGAGCCAATACCGCCAACGATCGTATTGATCATGTTGCTTGAAGAGGAAGCGCCAAGATAATAAATTGTATAGTTCCCCATGAAAGTTCCAATGCCATTATCGGCCATAAACCAGAAGAATTCCGCGCCAAGGATTAAGAAAAGCATGATCTTGTTGGCTTTGCTTAAAGGTTTGTCATCATCGACTTTATCGATTGTTGCAGCCACTTCTTCTCCGCGTGCCAATTCGTCTTTCATTTCTTCTTTAATCTTGTTTTCTTTGATTAAGACGAATAAGACGATTGCTGAAATAACCATCAAAACTGAGGCGACAAGGAAAGGAATTTCAATTGCCCAGATATTTTGATAGGCCCAGGTGTGTTCGGCTAAAACTTTTTCGCCATCAACCACTTTCGTTTTAGAGCCAAGATACTCAGACATAACGAAGAAGATGCCAACAACTGTTGCAAAGGCTCCACCAATATAGCCCATGATGTTGATGATTCCATTAGCTTTCGAGCGTAATGGCTTAGGCGTTATATCAGGCATTAAAGCAACAGCAGGGTTACGATACATCATCATGAAGATGACGACTATCGCCATCATCGAGATGGTTCCGGCTATATTGTTGTAATGATAGAAAAGAGGGATAAAAGGGAAAGCAACTGCACAAACGAATGTTCCAACTAAGATATATGGCATACGTTTGCCTATTTTCGTGTTTGTTTTATCGGAAAGGTGCCCGAAAATCGGAAGGAGAATCAAAGCGGCAAGGTTATCCATAGCCATGATAACGCCAACGAGGTACTGCAAAGA
>CAVKAU010000179.1:0-2307 GCA_963654035.1 bacterium
CCACATTTCTCCTTATTCTTTTACATTAATTTGTGCCCAATTAAATCACGCTACAACATCAATAGTTTTAGTCTCGCTATCTTTGGCTTTTCTTCCTAAATAAATAGTTAATATGATTAAGAGCAAAGATTCTGCTAATAAAACAACGCCAATTAGTAAACCTATGAGATTAAATAGACATCCCCAAGCATTATAGAAACACGCATTTGGAATTAAGTATGCAATGCCGGCAAGGAAAGCAAGAATCGATGTAAAAAGCAAATAGATTGTCGCTTCTTTCAATTTGAAATCGTTTTTTGAACATTTAAGAGAAAGAAGAAAACCAAAAAAGCAGGCAATAAAAGCAATAGCAAAAGCCACGAAATCAGTTGCTAATTGAATACTTTGAGTTACCGTTACAAGAAAAATAGAATCTGGTCCGGTAAATCCGAAATCAGAAAGCGAATTGGCAAAAGGAACGAATATGCCACTAAATAAAAACAAAAGAACGACTTCAAAGAAACTCAGATAACTTCCTATTTTACCCTTTTTCATTAATTGCCCCTTTTAATTACTTTTTAAGTATATCACTGTTTATTTTACTTGTGTTAACAAATGTATCAAATTTAATAATTTTGACATGAAAACGGCCTTTCTTTTATAAGAGAATGGCCGTTAGTTCATATTTAGCAATCGATGGATAATGTTCCAGAACCGCTAACTTCTACTTTTGCATTATCAAAATCTATGGATATATGATAAGTTTGTTCTCCTTTGCTTATCTTCCATTTAAGTTTGTAGCCAGTAGAAGATTCGTTTTCAAATGTTCCGCCAATTAAGGCTGGATTTGCATTCTTAAAGGCTACCGCTTCTTTTATTTTTGCAAATGTCGAAGAAGAATCATTCATTTGCGTTTCGGCATCGTTAACTAGAGTTGATGAATTTATATCATCCCATTTAACGGATGCTTCAGAACCAGTGATGTTATAGCCAGTTGTGAATGAACCATCAGCAACAATGCCGTCTTGTTTCCATTTCATTGGCTGGCGATAGGCAAGATCGGCATAATCGGATTTTGATGTTTTTCCATCTTCGAAATTGCCAGTCATTCCTAACTCATCGCCATAATAAATCCAAGAACACCCAGGAAGAAGGATCGTGGCAATCTTAGCGGCATTGGATTTCTTGCTTAATTCAGCGAAATTTGTTGATGTAACGTTTCCTTGTGAATCGATTTCACAAGTTGAAGAACTAAAAGTGCCAGCGATACGATTAATATTTCTTGCGATATCGTGATTTGAAGTAAATGAGCCAGGCATTGCTTTGTCCTCACGATAAGTGTCATACGCCTTATATAAATCAGGAAGATTCCAGCCATATTTGCCATCAATCGCACCATATTCTTTAGAACCATTCTTGATTCCTGATTCGCTAGACGAAGACCAAGAAGAACCTTTTGTCATGAAGGAGCTTGTTTGGTTCCAATTGTTTTTGGCATAGCTTGAAGCGGCCGCATTCGTTAATTTGAAATAGGCATAGAAGTCAAACATTGAATCAAATGCTTCATAATATGGAGCCACATGGAATGCGTGCCCATCAAAATTTTCGCCAACAAAGAAGGCATTAGGATATTTCTTCTTTACGGAATAGTTAAGTTCACGAAAGAAGTTAAGGTTCTTTGTTAGGTCGCTTGAATAGTCTCCGCTAGAGGAAACATCGCTTATTGTCGTATCATTCTTATATTGACTTTCACCGATTTCATCGAGCATATAAATATGTTTGACGGCATCTAGACGGAAACCATCAACGCCAATTGAGCACCAAGTAAGAGACATATCCTCAACTGCTTCACGAGTTGATTGATAAGAGTAATTAAGTTCAGGCATCGAAGAACCGAATTTAGCATAGTAAGAATATTCGTGATCGCCATATGGGTACCAAGAATTGTCTTCGTTGATTTTAGAATTCTTTGTGTGGTTTCCCCATTGATAGAAGCCACGATAATCTTCGTCAAGAGAAGCGCTCTTCTTAAACCACGTATTCGATGTTGAAGTGTGGTTAAGAACAAGGTCCATGATGACTTTCATGCCTTTTTCATGGGCTTTGGCGATTAAATCTTTGTAGTCTTCCATCGCTGAGGAAGAAGTTACAAGTCCATTTTTAGCATTTGGCGATTTCTTTGAGCCGAATTTCGGATCGAGTTGCGTGTAATCGGAAATATCATAGCCATGATACGAATCAGAAAGTTGAATTGGGGTGAGCCATAAAGCTTTTACGCCAAGCGTATCTAAGTAATCAAGTTTTTGAGTAATGCCATAGATATCGCCA
>CAVKAU010000180.1:0-2530 GCA_963654035.1 bacterium
TTGAAGGCAAGATGGATAAAGATTTAATCGAATCTTTTATGGATGTGGACATCATTACTACTAATGGTTCTGAAGTTTCACGTGAAACCATAGAATACATAAGAGAAATATCAAAAAAGAGAGATGTCATAATTCTTACCGATCCTGATACACCAGGTAAAAGAATAAGAGACATCATAAACAACGAAATTCCAGGGCTTATGAATGCTTTTGTTCCTAAAAACAAATGCATTAAGGGTCATAAAGTTGGCGTTGCCGAATCTTCTAAAGAAGTTATTCTTGAGGCTTTGAATCACTTAATACCGTCAACTCCTTCTCCAACAAGCGATTTGGAAATAGCGGATTTATATGATCTTGGGCTTATAGGGCAACATTCTTCTACTGAAAAAAGGCAAAAAATTGAGGAAAAATTGCATTTGGGGCACACAAACGGGAAAACATTGCTTGCTAGACTTAGAGCTTTAGGCATCAATAAAAAGGAATTAAGGGAGCTTGATATATGATTGATGAGAATGAATATTTTGAAAATGTCGCCTCATATAAATTATTAGCCAAACATGAAGTAGGTCAAAATTTTCTTATTGATCGAAATGTTTGCAAGAACATTGTTACATCTTTAGAAATAAAAGATGGTGACCGTGTGTTGGAAATTGGATCTGGTGCCGGCTCTCTTTCCTATTATCTTTCACAATATAAAGAAGAAATTGACCTTATCGACATTGATGAAGGACTCGTTACTAAACTTCAAAACGATTTTGCTGATATTGGAAATATTCACCCTCAAATTGGAAATGCCATGCGTTATCAAATGAGCGGATATGCAAAAATCATTGGAAATCTTCCTTATTACATTACTTCGGGGATATTAGAAAGAATTTTGCTTGATGCGAAAGATGTCAAAAGAGGCGTCTTTATGGTGCAAAAAGAAGCATATCTTCGTCTTAATTCATCATTAGGGAATAAAGATTATGGTCCTCTTCCTTTGCTAATCAAATATCGCGCAAAAATGAATAAGTTGTATTCTGTTCCAAGGACTTCTTTTTCGCCTGCTCCGCATATTGATTCGCTCGTCTTCTCTTTAGATTTTTTCGAAGATAAAAACGATACCGAAAAAACGAAAAAATTATATTCACTTATTGGTGCTCTATTCTTACACAGAAGAAAAACGATTCTTAACAACCTTACAGCCTACGTTAAGGATTCCACGAAAGCTAAAGATGTTCTTCAAAAATCTAACATTTTCCCAACTAAGAGGCCAGAAGAGTTGACTTTAGATGATTATTTGCGTCTTTTAGACAATATATAGCGATTCTTAATTGTTTTAAAAATTCTTAATGATACAATCTTAATTACGCAATTATGCTATTCACCAAACATTCAATCGCAAAAAAATCTTACGCAAAGATAAACTTATCGCTCAAATTAGTCGGAAACAGAGAAGATGGTTACCACCTTTTGGAGATGGTAAATCTTCCATTAACGCTCCATGATGTTATTCAAATAAGCATTCTCGAAGATGCTAATGATACTTATATAACAGCCGATGACCCAGCGTTAAACGGTATGAAGAGCAATCTTTGCCATCAAGCCGTCGAAGAAATGAGAAACGTTTTTCATTTTAAAGAAAATTTCTTAATTCAGATTCATAAAGAAATTCCTTTTGCCGCGGGACTTGGCGGTGGATCCTCTAATGCCGCCGTTGTTATTGAAGCCGTAAATGAACTTTTAAAACTCCACGCTTCAAATGAACAATTAGCCAAGATCGGACTTAAAATCGGTGCGGACGTTCCTTTCTTCTTTTTAAATAAGCCAGCCAAATTAACTGGGATTGGCGAAGCTATGGAAGAGATAAAGGTCAAAGACAAATATTATTGCATCCTCATGAAGCCACAAAAAGGCATCTCTACCGCCGCTTCTTATAAAATCTGTGACACTTTTGCTAAATGCAATATCAATACCGATAAAGTGATTGAAGGGCTATCAACCGGAGATGAGGTTTTAATTGAAGAAAATATGGGAAACGATTTAACGGCTCCTTCTTCATCCTTGCTTCCTGAAATTAATGTCGTTATCGAAAAATTAAAGTCTTTTGGTTTTGAACTCGTTGGAATGTCGGGGTCTGGTTCTTGTTGCTTTGCCTTGACAAAAGATGCTAAAAAGGCAAAAATGGCTTATCACCAATTGCAAGTTAAAGAAAGCGATTATCTCGTTCGCATTTGCGAAGTTATTCGTTAAAGGAGTAAAAAACATGAGTAGAAACGCAATTATCTTAGCTGCCGGAAAAGGCAGCCGTATGAAATCAAAGAGAGCTGATATTTCCAAAGTATCATTCCCGATTTTAGGCCAACCACTAGTCAAATATGTCATCAACGCCTTGAAACCATTAGGCTTAGATAAACTTGTTGCCGTTGTTGGATTTGGTGGGGAAACCGCTAAGAAAGTTGTTGAAGGCGATTGCGAAGTCGTTTGGCAACATGAGCAAAAAGGCGCTGGGCATGCCGTAATGATGACAGCCCCAGTTCTTGAAGGA
>CAVKAU010000181.1:0-4630 GCA_963654035.1 bacterium
ATAATTTAGCTTTGCCTATTGGATTAGGAATAGGTGGAGGAGTAGTTGTGATTATTGGTATCGCTACATTCTTCATTCTTAGAAAAAGAAAAAAATCATAAGTTAATTGGAGGAAAAGAAGATGAAGAAAACAAAACTATTTATTTCATTGTTTCCCTTAAGTGCCCTAATTCTCTTAAGCGGATGCTCTTCTAATACTGATGGATCAAATTACATTTTAGAAGATTATTCAGGAAAAGATTTCCATATCACTTCAAATAAATCAGACACTATTGATTTGCTTAATGATTTGAATAAGCGCGTTCTCCGCTACGATGAAGAAACAAGAATCGGTGATATTGAAATACCTGAAGGAAATACCTTTAACATGGGTTGGCAAACTTCGTCTCTAGTGTGGCATAACGCTACCGAAGAAGGATTAGGCTCTGACAAAATATCAAAAATCTATTCCGGTTTCTTAAAAACTATGACTCAAGATGATTATGGCTATATTTATGACAATGCCATGTTCCGCGAATCTGAGTATGAATCGAATAATTCAGGACTTGTTAACCTTCCTCAAGGTTGGCCTTTCCCTTATTGGAAGTCTTCTTCAGAAAACTCATTTGTCGAGAATGTCAGTTACGATAATGTTCATTTTGCGACTTTTGAATTCGACACAATCAACGACCCAACAAGCAAAAATTGGGAAGCAATTAATGGTGAAGCGAATATTGAATACAGCGGATATATGTATCTTGATATTTCGGATACTATCCCCGTTGGAGAATCCTATAAAGTTTATAACGATAATATTGGCGATATTTTAAAACTTTGTGGCGGAATTGATGCAAAATATGCTTCATTGCTAGAAATTGATTTAGATTTTTCATCCACTAATTTAGACGATTACTACTTGATATGGAAAACAAAAGAAGGCGGAGATACGTGGTTTAAAGCTTCTAGCAAAGAATACGTAACTATTTATAACGATTATTTTGCCTCATATGGCGCTAGAACATATTGGCCAATGTATTTAAACGAAAATTGGGAAGGAAAAACGGTCACTTCAATTGGGCTAGAATTCGTTCCTAAGTCAGGAGAAACTCTAAATCTTACAAATTCACGTATTAAATACATTAGACCGGCCTATGATACTCGTCAGCCGCAATTCAATTTCCAATGGCTGGAATCCTTCTATGATTACGTCCTATACACGCGTGATTTAGCAGCATTAAAGGAGCTAATGCCGAAAGCGAGACGTGCATTGCTGTTTTTAACTCATTGTTTAAAAGGTTCGGACGGTTTATTAAATCTTGATTACTTATATGGACATAACGGAATTGGAACTACGCTTAACCAGGATGGCAGTGTTACAACTCATCAAGCGGATGGCATTGGTTCAAGTTATTGGGACGTTCTTGCCTTGCCAACCATCAATTTAGAATCCAATGTTTATTTCTATGAAATCGTTAAAAAGATGGCCGTTCTCGAAAACGTATGCGAATCAAAAAATCTAACCATAGAAGATACGCATATTAAGAATAGAGCCATAGGGGAAGATAAAGTTACTTATGATTTTAATTCAAACAAGCTCAACGACCTTGCCGTAAAAATCAAAGAAAATTTCGAAAAGGAAATCAAGCCAATTAAAAAAGACGATGGCACGTATACAAACGCTGGAGGTTTATGGAATCCATCAACAGGAAGATTTGCTTTGGGCGTACGTGAAAGTGATGGCAAAATTATTGATCACGGATATCTATATTTCAACGAACAAGCAATAGTTTCTGGTTTAGGAGGTGCCGAGCAATCTTTATCAATCATGAAATGGATTGATGGAGAAAGAGTCGTTGATGATGACGTTTCGAAAGGCGATGACATATATTTCTATGAATTCGCTCCTCGCTTTACGACTGCCGATAACACGGAGCAACTTAATTTTCCTCTTGCTAAAGCCTTCTTTGGAGAAGGAAGCAATTATGAACAATATGGGACTCTCTTTTCTAGACAGGTTCAAACAGGCGGAGCGGTTCTTTGCTGGAGCTATTATGATATTTTGGCTAGAGAAAAAGTCTTAGGCAAAGAAAATGCCTATGAAAGAATAGAAGAAATTGCAAAATGGTATAAAAAAGTTAAAGATAACACAGAGGGAGAAGGGACGGAATTCTTCAGCGATTATTATGGAAAATTAGCCGATAATGATGATAATGGCTATTATATAATCCAAAATGCTGATGACCGCCCAGGCGCTGTTGGACTTGATGGCGAATTCTTAGAAAACTGTATGTTTGCTAAGATCATTCCTGACGCCATTCTTGGAATGGAAGCAACCAATTTCGATGAACTTTCTTTCACCAACGATTCTTTAGAAGAATTAACTGCCATTCGTTTAGATAATCTAAAATTTGGTAATGCTACTTACAGCATTAGAATGAACAAAAATAGTTTCGAAATTACCAACCTTTACGGTGGAGTTCATTCTGATAGCAAGGTTAAATTTAATTTTAAGAAACCATCTAGCGAATATAAGGTTTATATCGATGGCAAAGAGACAAAAGATTATCTTGAATCGGATAAATATGTAACGGTAAGCGTCTCATTAAGCAACGTTAAGGTTGTAGTTAAATAGAAAAAAGGAGTTTTTTATGAAACAAACGAAAAAAGTATTTGGATTAGCGACGACATTATTGCTACTTGTTCCAACGATGATTGGTTGTAAAAACAATGATGATAGCGATGGAAACGCTATCACTCTTAAAGTGGCAGTTGACGTTACGAAAACAGAAGTGAATATAATCGAAAAGCTTATCGAAGGGTTTACAGCTGAAAATAAAGATATTTCAATAAAAGTCGTAAAAATTACCCAAGGATATGATTCCTACATTCAGAAGAACTTCGATCAGGGAAAAGTTAAATCGACAATGGCTGATATCATTTCCGTCTATGACTATAACAGTGAATATTGGACTTCGATGAATCTTTTTAAGCCGCTTACAACCTATATGACGCGTGATGGCATAAAAGAAGAAGATTATGTTTCTTCGATGTTCAGCCTTGGAAAATCTGGTGCTGAAGGCGATAACAATTATTATTGGCTGCCACGTGATTATAATAAGGTTGTCGTTTGCTATAACACTAAAATTTTTGAAACTGCTGAAATCGCTAAGCCAACGAATGATTGGACGATGGAAGATTTCAATAATATTTGCAAAACTCTCTTAGAAAAGAAAGAAGAAATTAAAAAAGTGACCGGTACATATGATTTTTGGCCCGCTGAAATGAATATCAAGTGGACGGCTGTTTATTATCCTTGGATCAAATCGTATGGTGGGGATTTCCTTGCTGACGACGGAACGTTATTCAAAAATCCGGATAAAGTAAAATCTTCCGTTTTGAATCTTTTAAATTACGCTGATACGCCTGATGGAAAGAAATACCAAGGGCTTGGCTATTCGAATCCTATCGGCCAATCTTCCGATCAAGCTAATTTTGTTAATAAAAAAGCAGCTATGACCTTCACTGTTCGTCCAAACGTAAAAAGCTTCGCAGACTCTTTAAATAATAACATTGATTTCGTTAGTTTACCTAAAATCACAGATAACGACGGCAACCAATCATATATTGGGTCCGGTTGCACTGGGTATGGAATTACTGCCGGATGTGACGAAAGCAAAGAAGAAGCAGCTTGGAAGTTCCTAAAATACATCGTCTCAAAAGAAGGGCAAGAAGTTATGGGCGAAACAGGCAGCGGCGTCCCTGTTCTTAAATCTCTTTTAAATGATTCGACGGCAAAATGGAATAATTTCATTTCCAAAGATTTAAATCATTCCGCTTTCACCGCTTATCCTGAACGTGATTTATCGATGAACTATGTCCACGGCTTTAAATTAAGCAAACAATTAACGGTCTATAAAGAGTTAAAAGACAATTTTATTTATTCAATGTATAACACCAACGATCGCGATAATGAATTTTCAACATTTAAATCAAAAATCGATACGACTTTGGCTACGAATTAACTTAACAAACGATTAAAATTTATGAAACCAAAAACAAGAAAAATCATCAAAGATAATATAACGGGATACCTTCTTTTAACGCCATTCTTGATTGGATTGATTGGGTTTACCGTTTATCCTTTGCTATTGGCTTTATGGCAAAGTTTCTTTAAAGACTACAGCCCAGTTACTGGATATGATTTTTCTGTTTTCGGATTAGATAACTACATTCGTGCTTTGACGGATGAATGGGTGCTTCGCTCAATTGGCTTAACCTTGGTATATGCCGCCATAACAATTCCAATTAGTTTAATCGTTTCCTTCTTCATCGCATATTTGTTAACTGCAAAAATTAGAGGTTCAAAAGTTTTTAGAGTTTTGGTTTATTTTCCAGCTCTGATACCTGCTATCGTATCAGCCTCAATATATAAGTATATGTTTGGGCCTGATGAATATGGCTTAATTAATCAGATGCTCATTAGTATGGGAAAAGAGCCTTCGTTACTATTAGAATCTGAGAGTCAAACGATTGCTGTTCTTTCTTTCTTCATGACTGGCATTTTCTCTTATGGATGTGCGACACCTATGTGGATCGCCGGCTTAAAATCGATTCCAAGCGATGTATATGAAGCAGCTTTGATAGATGGTAG
>CAVKAU010000182.1:0-10938 GCA_963654035.1 bacterium
GCATAGATGTAAAGGATGTTATTAAGAACCTTTTCGGAATTGGAGTTACCGGAAGTAATTAAGGCATCATAGATATCTTGGAGGGTATTTGCATTGGTTTGATCAATGTTAAGAACCTTTCCATTGGCCTCTTCAGGCATCAAAGATGCTTCGACTTTATCACAAGAAGCAAGTGAGAAGATGGAACAAGCAATAGCTCCTAAAGCTAATAAATGTTTCTTAGTCATTGGTTGTTGTAGCGTAGTAGCACGCCCCTCCTTTTTGCCAGAGTGTATAACCGGTTTCTTTCTTCTTTGGGTTACCAAATTCGATAGCGGCAGCCTCGGTTAGAAGCTTAGAGTTGCCATTGGCACCTGTTGCGGTATAGCCAATGCTTCTTTCTTCATTTTGGGCAACGAGTTGCTCGGCATATTCTTTCCAATTGTCAGCCCATGTCTTATGAGCGGTGTCAGAAGTGGATTGACGTTTGACTTTGATGTAGTTCTTAACGGACTCACCAATTTCTTTGTTTGAGAATTCAATCTTGTTACTTTCAACTAAGAACTGGAATAAGTAACTTGAAAGATTGTCAGAGAAACCAGATTTGATAGCAGAAGTGATCCAGCCAGCACGGGTTGCATATTCGGAATTGTCGTGAACATTATAGTTAACGTAGGTTGACATCTTTTCCTTAGCATTGTCTGGGCCATATGTTGGATAATTGTTGCTATCAGGTGTATAGATGCTGTAGTAATCAGAAAGGGATGGAGAATTCTTCGTGTAGGAGACTTTTCCATTTTCGATTTTTCCAACATCGGCAAGAGTGTTTTCTTTTGTTGTCTTTGCACTTGTATCGAAGGTAACGCCATACTCAGATAAGGCAGAACGTTTAATTGTTATTAAATGTATACCTTGATAAGAGGAAGCGCCTGCGCGAACAGCTAAGACGATTTCACCAGCAGAATCAGTTAAAACGTTATGGGTGAATTGTGGAAGAATGTCTTGGGTGTTGACTTGGAAACCAGGGAGAGTACCGAATTGGGAAGTATAAACGCCATCGGTGCTTTCAGGCCCTTTTAACGTATGGTTTGTTGAATCATAGAATTCATTCATTGCACTTTGAGCGGAAGCGAGTGTTTCGTCATTCGCCCAAGTGGCACGATACGTTTCTGATAAAGTTCCATCATCGTTATAAACTTTTACGGCATTATAAGCGATAGCGTTTGGAGTGATGACGCAAACGTTGTGCTTATTAAAATACTTATTATAGATAACGTTACGAGGATAGAAAGCTTCATTGCCTTCATTAACTTTACCCTTAGAGGTGGAATCATCAGTTTCGATCTTCCCAGCATCGGCGAGAGCCATAATCGCACCGAATGGGATTGTTCCAACTCCGGAATTCTTGAAATAATCGTAGACAGTTGTGCTATTGCCGTTTTCATCGAGCACGGTCAAATTTTCATCAACATCAGCTTGACTTGTGGCTGTTTGTTTTAAACCAGGTGCGATGCGATAAGAATTTTGAGCGCCATAGGCATTTTGCGTTGCATCATTGTTTCTTACATTATAAAGAGATTCGTATGCGTAAACACCATAGATAAATTCGTGAACTAATTCGGAATTTTGGGATTTGGTCATAGGGCCTTCACCAGATTTAGAATATTCACCGAATGCTGCCTTTGAACCATCGTCATCGGAATAGCTTGATAAGGAATCAAAAGTTTTTCTTTCATCGTCATCAAGACCAGAAAGGCTGCCAGAAGAAGTGGTTGCGCCAGCTAAGCCTTTTAAGACTGTGGTAAGTTTTGTAACTTCTCCACCTTCGCCAGTGGCTGTTGGTTCGCTGATCTTATCTTGGGTGTAGCTCTTATTTGTGCCAGAGTTTAATTTAACCAAGATGTGGCGGATTTCATATGGCATTTGGTCTTTGAGCCAGCCTTCTTGAACATCGCCGTAATCGCTTGATTGGAAATCGAACATACTGTGATGAGTTCCGTCTGTGGTGTAATATCCGCCATCACGGAGAACTTCGTATCCGTTAATACCTGAAGCAGAGCCGAGGTTGAAGTTTTCGTAGATGTCCGTTTCGAACAAATCTTTTTCCTTTTCGTAAAGGTGCTTTTGCCAAAGTTCGCTTGCATTATCGACGTTATTGGAATCGAGAATTGTCTCAAATTCTTGCTCGTATGTCGTTCCGTTGCTATCAGCATTGGTTTGAGCGGTTAATTTGTCGTTTAATAATTCTTGAGTTGCCTCTGACTCAAGGGTGGCAAGTTTGCTCTTGCCTGTTGTTTCATAATAGTGACGAATTAAAGCTTCGTAAATCTTGTCAAATTCAGTGCTCAAAGATGAACTGTTTTGACTGTAGTTCTTTAATAGGTCGTCAGTCGTGTAGCTTGTGCGGTATCCGTTAGCATCGGTATAGGTGAATATTGCTCCATCTTTACCTTCTGTTGCTTGGTCGCAGCTTGCCAATCCCGTTATGGCAGCGAGAGCGGCTACAAAACCGAGGGCACATTTTTTACTTTTCATAAGTGTGGACTCGTCCTCCTTCTACAAACATGCTAAATAAGTTTATTCTCATAAGAGAATGCTTGCAAGCAATTTTGCGCGTACGTGCTCGAAACTTTTAGAAAAATGGCAAAAATAGGCTAATTCGTTTCATTTCTTGCTTATAAAACTAGAAACGACATTTTTTGACATAGATGGTTAGACATAACAAATATTTTCTTTTATGTTTAATGGTCAATATAATCGCATGAAAATTTATGAAAATAAATCAAATAACATAATAATGATAAATTTATAAATCTTTTTATTTAAATATCAATATCGATGGAATCTTTAAAATAGTTCTAAATGAAATTTCGCTCTTTAATGAAATATTTTTCTGATTGAAAACTATGATTTAAGAAAACAATTATATAAAATAAGTCAATAGAAAAAAGAATTATTAAATTTTTTATCATATTGTTTGCTCGCACGCATACACGAGACTTAAAATACATTGCATTTCGGAGGAAATTTATGTCTTCATTAGTGATAAAAGATTTACATGCAGCAGTCAAAGACGTTGAGATTCTTAAAGGCGTCAACTTGGAAATAAAAGATGGCGAAACATTAGCTTTACTCGGCCCAAACGGCCACGGAAAATCTACTTTATTAGCCGTGATCATGGGGAATCCTCGTTATACCGTAACAAGCGGTGAAATAACCTATGATGGAGAAGACGTTTTGGCGATGAGTCCTGATCAAAGGAGTAAGATTGGCTTATTTTTAGCCATGCAATATCCGGCTGAAATACCAGGACTTAACAGCGCCGATTTCTATAAGGCGGCAATGAATGCCCACCGCGAAAAACCTATGAGCCTTTTCCAATTCTATAACGCTTTGCAAAATGCTTACAAAGACATGGGAATTCCTTTTGAAATGAGCAAGAGAAATCTCAATGAAGGCTTTTCTGGTGGTGAGAAGAAACGTAATGAAATCCTTCAAATGGAACTTCTTGAACCAAAAATCGCTATGTTGGACGAGATTGATTCTGGCTTGGATGTCGATGCGATGAACGTTGTCGCGGAAACAATCAAAAAACAACAAGCAAAGGGGACTGCATTTTTAATGATTTCACATTATGCAAGACTTTTAGAAATGGTTAAGCCTACAAGAACAGCGATCCTTATCAATGGCCGCGTCGTTTTAGAAGGTGGACCAGAACTATACGAAAAAGTTGATGCTCAAGGCTATGAATGGCTTAAGCATGAATTGAATATCAATATCGAAAAAGAAGTAGGGGCTCCAATGAATGATGTTTCTATTGGCGCTTGCGCTACAAGAGTCGGGACAAGCAAAGATGGAAAATAATTCAAAATACAGCCTTTATTTGGATTCATATCCAGAAGAGTTAATGATTGATGTTCCTGCTAATTCTACCTATCAGCTGAATTTAGCTTGTTTTGAAAAGATTCCCTCAAAGTCAAACATTACAATCAACGTTCATGAAGGATCGACTTTTATTGGGGCAATGGCTGATTTCACTGGTGAATCGTGCTTATTTAATATTGTTGTCAACCTTTTAGGCGAAGGAAGTATTGCTAATTGGCATCTTGCCTCTTTCTCCTTTAAAAACGCAAAAAAGGTATATGAAACCTCGGTAAATCATCTTGCTAGAAATACTGAGGCTTTAATGAGTAATTACGGAATTGCTAGAGATTCATCAAAGATCACCTTTACTGGAACTTCAGAGATCGTTAATGGCGCAGAAAAAGCAAAAACACGCCAAGAAGCTAAAATTATCGTTTTTGATCCTGAAGCAGATGGTCTTGCCTCACCATTTTTGAAGATTTCTGATAATGATGTTATCGCTAGTCACGCGGCAATTGTTGGAAAACTAAACGAAGAACATCTTTTCTATCTTGAATCGCGTGGTTTGTCGGAAGAAGAAGCCAAACGTCTTATCGCTCTTGGCTATCTGAAACCAATAGAACAATATTTTATCGACGAAGAAGTGATCAAGCGTATTGATTCCATCATCGAAGGAGGAATTTGATATGTTTGATCCAAAAGAAATCCGCAAAGATTTCCCGATGTTTGTTAATGATGTTAGCATGCAAGGGAAGCCCCTTGTCTTTTTAGACAATTCTTCAACGACTTTCAAACCCTATTGTGTCCTTGATGCCGTTAAACGTTATTACGAATTTGAAACATCGAATTCTCATCGCGGAGATTATGATCTTTGCTATAACGCCGACCAAAGAATTCTTAAGACAAGAGAGAAAATAGCTTCTTTTCTTAATGCGAAAAGTTCCAATGAGATTGTTTTTACTTCTGGAGCAACCTCTTCCTTGAACCTTGTTGCTTATGGGTATGCAGCTAAATACCTTCACGAAGGAGATGAAATCCTTATCGATGAAGGGGAACACGCTTCAAATGTTTTGCCATGGTATGTCGTGGCTAAAGAAACTGGCGCAACCGTTAAATTCATTGAATTAGACAAAGAAGGAAAAGTAACGCTCGAAAATCTAAAAAAGGCTATCAATTCCCATACGAAAATAGTTTCTTTGGCTCATGTTACTAATGTTTTAGGGCACGTTTTGCCAGTTAAGGAAGCGGCGAAAATCATTCATGAAGCAGGCGCTATATTTTCATTAGACGGCGCTCAATCTGTCCCACATATGAAAATTGATGTTCAAGATCTTGACTGCGATTTCCTTTCTTTCTCTGGGCACAAAATGTGTGGGTCAACTGGCATTGGCGTTCTATATGGAAAATATGAACTTCTCGAAAAGATGAACCCTTATCTTGTTGGCGGAGGAATGAATGATAAATTTAATTCGTGCGGATTATTCACTCTTTTGCCACCTCCAGCTCGTTTTGAAGCAGGAACGATCAATATTGAGGGCATTTACGGCCTTGGCGCTGCCATCGATTATCTTTCCGCGCTTGGAATGGAAGAAATCAACAAGCACGAAAAAGAATTAAAGAAATACGCAATCGAAAAAATAAAAGAGACTAATAACGCCATCATTTATAACGAAAACAGCGAATCTGGAATTGTCACTTTTAATATCAAAGACGTTTTTGCCCAAGATGCCGCAACCTTCTTAAATAGCAAAGGCATTGCTTGTAGAAGCGGTCAGCATTGCGCAAAGGCCCTCAATGAATTTTTAGGAACTCCAGCGACTGTAAGAGCGAGTTTCTATATTTATACGACTAAAGAAGATATTGATGCTTTAGTTGATGCTATCAAGCATGGAAAGGATTTCTTAGATGCCTACTTTTGAATTAACCCCTATGATGATGAGGGAAATCATCATGGATCACTATTCTTCCCCAAGACATAAGGGAGTGCCAGAAAACGAAGGTGCCTATGAAAAACTTCATGCTTCCAGCACAAATTGCATTGATGATTTTGATTTATATCTTTTAGCAAAGAATGGAAAAATAATCGATGCAAGATGGGAAGGGGTTGCTTGTACAATTTCTTCCGCCTCCACCGATATCATGTGTGATAGAGTTATTGGAAGCGATTATAAAGATGCTTTATATACGATCACCCAGTATTTAAACATGATTGAAGAAAAGGATTATGACGACTCTGTTTTAGATGAAGCGTTGGTTTTCGTCAACACTGGCAAACAAGCGGCTCGTATCCATTGCGCAACCATGGGCTGGACTAGCATGCGTGAAATGCTTGAAAAAGATGAAAAGGAGGGCAAATAATGGCTGACAATAAAGACACATCCTTCCTTGAAGGCGAATACAAATACGATTTTAAAACTGAGGCAAATTCAATTTTTAGCACCGGAAAAGGCTTAAATGAAAATGTCATTCGTGAGATTTCGAGAATCAAAAACGAGCCTGAGTGGATGCTTGAATATCGTCTTAAGGCCTTAAAAGCTTTTGAAAATTATCCAATGCCATCATATGGCCCAGATCTTTCCTTCCTTGATTTCGATTCTTATACCTATTACACAAGATATGCCAATACTGATAAGCAAAGTTGGAATGAAGTGCCTGAAGCAATAAAAAATACCTTTAGCAAATTAGGAATTCCTGAAGCTGAGCAAAAATTCCTTTCTGGTGTTACAACCCAATATGAATCAGAAGTTGTTTATCACAACATGCTTGATGAAGTTCAAAAGAAAGGCGTTATTTTCCTTTCAACTGATATGGGTCTTCAATTATTCCCTGATTTATTCAAAAAGTATTTTGGCACCGTTGTCCCAATTGGCGATAACAAGTTTGCTGCTTTGAATGCTGCCGTTTGGTCAGGGGGATCCTTTATTTATGTTCCGAAAGGCGTTCATTTAGATAAGCCTCTCCAATCTTATTTCCGTATCAATAATGAAAAATCAGGACAATTTGAGAGATCTTTAATTATTTGCGATGAAGGATCCTCGATTAACTATGTTGAAGGGTGCACAGCGCCAATATATTCAAAAGAATCGTTACACGCAGCCGTTGTCGAGATAGTTGTTCTTAAAGATGCGAGATGCCGCTATACGACCGTTCAAAATTGGTCAAACAACATCGTTAATCTTGTTACCCAAAGAGCCCTTGTTATGGAAAATGGCTTAATGGAATGGGTTGACGGAAATATCGGTTCTATGAGAAATATGAAATATCCAGCCTGTATTCTTAAAGGAGATGGGGCTAAAGGTAATGCCATTTCTATTGCTGTTGGAGGCAAAGGACAGTTCCAAGATAATGGCTCAAGGATGATTCATATTGGAAAAAACACGTCTTCAACCGTTATCTCCAAATCAATTTGCAAAAATGGCGGAACAGCCAATTTTAGAGGCACGGTAAGAATTATGCCTACTGCCGAAAATTCGCACGCTCACGTTGAGTGCGATACCTTGATCATCGATAATAAATCGTTCTCTGATACTTATCCAAAGAACGAGATCCGCAATTCTTCGAGTTTCATTGAACATGAGGCAACCGTATCCAAAATTTCTGAGGATGAGCTTTTCTATCTTCAATCAAGAGGAATCTCTAAAGAAGACGCCACGCAAATGATTATCATGGGCTTCATTGAACCATTCGCAAAAGAATTGCCAATGGAATATGCTATCGAGCTTAACCGTTTGATTGCTTTAGATATGTCCGATTCAATAGGTTAGAATATGAAATACGATTTTGACGTAATTGTTATTGGTGGCGGGCATGCAGGCGTTGAGGCATCTTCCGCCGCTGCACATATGGGTTTAAAAACTCTCTTATGCACATTAAATAAGAAAATGATTGCTAACACGCCTTGTAACCCCCATATAGGCGGTTCAGCAAAAGGAATCGTCGTTAGGGAGATTGACGCTTTAGGCGGAATGATGGCTAAATTCGCTGATCATAAGCCTCTTCAAATTAAGATGCTTAACACTGGCAAGGGCCCTGGTGTTCAATGCCTTCGCGCGCAAGTTGATAAGGCTGGTTATCCATCCTACGTCCAAAGCGTGCTTGAGAAAATGGAAAATCTCACCATCAAAGAATGCGAAGTAGTCGCTCTTCTACATGATGAGAACACTGTTTTTGGCGTGAAACTAGCAACGGGGGAAGAAATCTTTTCTAAAGCTGTTATCATAACAACAGGCACTTATATGGAATCAACTCTTATCTCTGGAAAAGAAGTAGTTCCAGGTGGTCCTGATGGAGAAAAAGCCTCCCATGGATTGGCTCCTTTCCTTAAAGGAATGGGTCTCGATTTATTTAGACTCAAAACTGGAACCCCACCAAGAATCTCCAAAGAGAGCATTGATTTTTCCAATGCTCTAATTCAACCTGGAATGGCTGGAGAACTTGCTTTTTCTTATGAAACGAAGGAATTTACTCCTTTAGAAGAGCAACTTCCATGCTGGTTGATTTACACATCCAAGGAAACTAAACAACTAGTCTTAGATAATTTAGAGGAATCAGCTCTTTTTAATGGAACCATAGTGGCAGCTGGCCCACGTTATTGCCCAGCAATTGAATCTAAGATGGTTCGTTTTAAAGACAAAGAACGTCATCAACTGTTTCTCGAGCCAGAATTCCGCGATGGTGATTCAATTTATTTGCAAGGTTTTTCAACAGGCTTCCCGCATTCCTTCCAAGAAAAGATGGTTCATTCCTTGCCCGGCTTAGAAAATGCAAAAATCCTTAAATATTCATATGAAATTGAATATGAAGCCATCCGTCCTTTGCAATTTGATTACACTTTAGAAATCAAAAAGTATCATGGATTATATGGCGCAGGACAAATTTGTGGCACATCAGGATATGAAGAAGCGGCTGCTTTAGGGTTGATGGCAGGCATTAACGCCTCGTTAAAAATATTAGGCAAAGAACCACTCATCTTACGTCGTGATGAAGCGTATATTGGCGTCATGATCGATGATTTAGTGACAAAAGGAACGGAAGAACCTTATCGTTTGCTTTCTTCAAGAGCCGAATACCGTCTTTTACTAAGACATGACAATGCTGATATGCGTCTTTGTTCCCATGGACATGATATTGGACTCATCTCAGAAGAAAGATACAACAATTTCTTAAAGAAATATCAAGATATCGATGAAGCAATCGCGATTCTTGCAAAAACAAATGTCTCCGACAAAGAAAGAATCAATAGATATCTTCTTGAGAATAATTACACGGACACCTCTGTCGGACACAAAGGGCTTGAGCTTTTAAAACGTCCTAATCTTCATTATAAGGAAATTGCTTCTTGTATGAAAGAACTTGATAAGTTCGATTTTGACGAGGCATCGATTCTATCTTTAGAAACAAAGGTCAAATATGACGGGTACATCCAGCAAGAGAAAAAAGACGCGGAAAAGGCGATGAAAATGGAAAATATTCATCTTCCAAAAGATTTTGATTATATGCATATTGATGAACTTGCTATGGAAGCAAGAGAAAAACTAAGCAAGGTTTCTCCTATAACTCTTGGACAGGCTTCGAGAATATCCGGCGTAAATCCTGCCGATATCTCTATTCTTATTATCACCTTAAAGAAAAGAGGACTTATATGAACTATCAAGAAATGAGAGATTTGCTTAAGGAAAAAAATATTATTCTTTCTGATGAAATAATTCAGAAATTCAATGAATATTTCCATTTGCTCGTCACATGGAATGAAAAATTTAATCTTACGTCAATCACAAATGAAGAAGATGTAATTGAAAAGCATTTCTATGATTGCTTAATCGCTTCTGATCCGTCTTTATTAATAAAAGGAAAAAAGGTCGCCGATCTTGGCTCTGGCGCAGGTTTCCCTGGTTTGGCGTGGGCTATTGCATATAGCGATGTCTCCTTTACCTTGATTGAAGCAACGAAGAAGAAGTGCACCTTCCTTGAAGAGGCCTCTAAAACTTTAGGATTAAAGAACGTTAAAGTGATCAATGCTAGAGTTGAAGAACTTCCATCTTCTTTCAAGGAATCATTTGATTTTGTTACGGCACGCGCAGTTGCTGAGCTTCGAATCCTCCTCGAATTAGGCGTTCCATTTTTAAAGGTTGGCGGCATTTTCATCGCCATGAAAGGCTCACACGGAAATGATGAGCTTAAAAATGCGTCTAATGCCATAAAAGCATTATCAATCGCAAATATTGATACACGCCTCCTCTCTTTACCAAATTCTGACGGAGAAAGAACAATCATTCTTCTAACAAAAGGAAAGAAAACGGAAAGAAAATACCCGCGTAAATATGCCGATATCCTAAAAAAGCCTTTATAAGAAAAAGCAACCTTTGATGGTTGCTTTTTAACAATTGGCATTTTCAAGATTCTTCAAATCTTTTCTTTTCTTCACATAGGAAATCGTTGTTGGAACGGCATATAAAGCAACAGAAGCGCCTAATCCAACAAAGAACAAAGGCATTCCAATTCGATAAGAAGTAATGCCAACCCATTTTAGCGAAGCCTTATATGTCCCTTCAGCTATATGGAAGGAAAGAAGACCATCGACATTTTCTCCTTTTAGGGTGTAATTATTTTCTCCTTCAAGTTTTAGCTCATATCCATCAAAGAAAAATTGAGGGAATTGGACATATGAAGAAGAACTCGTAACAGTAATATCAAATGTCGCATTAGGAGAATTTAAGGATGTTATCTTAACGTCGCCATTTCCTTCGAGGAAAACCGGTGTTAAATAATCTTCCATTCCCCATTGGTAAGAAATGCCGTTCCCAGTATATAGTTCTTTACGAATCTCTTTATATAAAGAATTAGAATAATTGCTAACGTAATTAGCATCGCGGAAGACTAATGGCGTGTATTCATTCTGGCATCCTTGGCCTCTTGATGACCTTGCCGTTTGGGCTGTCGGTTCACTTGATCCAGTTTGGCCTGATTGAAGGCAGAAACGTTTATCGACAACGCCCATACAAGATAAGAAAGAAATCGCAAAAACCATAGCCAAAGCCCCTTGAACGTATAATTTTTGTCTAAACGGCCTAACTAAATATCCAATAAGCATAATTA
>CAVKAU010000183.1:0-2275 GCA_963654035.1 bacterium
TCACGAACAAAAAGACGATATAGGTTCATTAATTGCAGAACTAGATAAGAATTTATCTGTTTTTCCTATGAAAGACCATCTTATTCATTCTGGTCCAATCATAAGAAATGAAGCGAATTATTTTTACTTGCATTTAAACCAAAGGAGAAAGATTCTCAATAATTTGGTTTCTTTTACTAGACGTGCTCCGATTAAATATCATTGCATTACCGTGGATAAACGAAAATACCCAGATAAAGTTTTGCTTTCGCAAGCGATTAGTTTGAGGCTCAAAGAACTAATAACTGATAATTTCGACTACTTACAATCATTTAGCATAATAAAAATCTATTATGACAACGGGCAAATTGACCTTACCAAAGCAATTGTCGCCTGTTTCAGTATGATGTTGTCTAATGTCACCGTAAAGAAGGTTGTGCCAAGCGATTGTAAATTGTTCCAAGTTGCCGATCTTGTATGTACATTGTCGCTTGTAGCTGAGAAGGAAAATGAATTCGGATTATCTAAAAGCGAGAATATCTTCTTTGGCTGCAAAAGAGATTTTTATAAGAATTACATGAAAAGGATATTGGGAAAAAGATTTTAATAGTGACCGTTTTTTAATAAAACCGTTGATAAATGATGATTTTAATTGGATTATGAGTTGAAAATATGTTTTTGCTTGCCTTACGCAAATTAAGCTAAAACAAAACTCTTCGTTATTCCGAGAGGACAAAAACATCTTTATTTTTTCAAAAAAGATAATAGACTTTATAAGTAATAAGCGAAATCCTTATTACGTAAAAATTGAAAGAAGGATTTTTGTATGTCAACTCTCGCAATTCAAGGGATGCAATGGGGCGATGAAGGAAAAGGAAAGGTCACAGACTATTTTTCTTCGTTTGCTGATGTCGTAGTTCGTTCACAAGGTGGAAATAACGCTGGCCACTCAATCGTTTATGATGGAAAACGCTATGCCTTAAGACTTTTGCCTTCCGGTGTATTCCATAAGGAAATCACCAATATTATCGCTGACGGGGTAACTGTTAATCCCACCGCGCTTATTGAGGAACTTGATTCATTAAAAGAGCAAGGCATCAAAGATATCAAATTGCTCATTTCCAATCGTGCAACTCTCCTTATGCCTTACCATATTGCCTTAGATAAGGCTAGAGAAACTGCTTTAGGGAACGCTAAAATCGGCACCACCGGTAGAGGCATTGGCCCTTCATATGAAGATAAAGCGTCGCGTTTAGGCTTAAGGATGGGCGATATAATCGATAAGGAATATCTAAAAGAAAGATTAGAAGAAGTTCTTCCTTTAAAGAATCTTGAACTTAAGGCTTTTGGCGCAAAAGAGTATAGCGTCGATGAGCTTTTAGAATATCTTGAGCCAGTAAGAGCAAGACTTTCTTCTTTGATTACCGATACATCTTTATTCTTAGAAAAAGCCATCAAAGACGGAAAGAAAGTCTTATTTGAAGGGGCGCAAGGCGCGATGCTTTGCATCACTCATGGAACTTATCCTTATGTTACCTCCTCTTCGCCTTTAGCAACCGCTATTCCACTTAACACTGGTTTGCCACTAGATTCAGTTAATACGATTTGCGGTATCACAAAAGCGTATTGCACCCGCGTTGGCGCTGGCCCATTCCCATCAGAAATTGATAACGAAGAAGCGAATGCCATCAGAGAGAAAGGCCATGAATATGGCACGGTCACAAAACGTCCAAGAAGAATTGGCTGGTTAGATTTAGCCGAACTTAAATACGTTATGCGCATAACTGGCGTCAAATATTCCGCTTTGATGCTCTTAGATGTCTTATCGGCAGTTGATGAAATTAAATTATGCGTTGGCTATAAGATAAACGGCAAAGAGATTGATAGCATGCCTTCAACCGTTAAAGAAGTAGGCAAGATCGAACCGATCTATATTACTTTGCCATCCTGGAAAGAAGATATTTCCAAATGTAGACATTTTGAGGATCTTCCTATCAATGCTCAAAACTATATTAAGAAAATCGAGGAAATCACTGGTATTTATTTTGCCATCGTTTCCGTTGGCCCTGATAGAGAAGAAACAATCATCCGTAAGGAGCTTTTCTAATGATTGATCGTTACGCCCCGAAAAAGATTGTCGATCTTTTTTCCGATGAGTCACGTTTTGAAACATATCTAGAAATCGAAATAGCCGTCGATGAAGCCTGGAATAAAATCGGCGTCGTTCCTTCTAGCGATTTAAAGAAAATAAAAGATAATGCCAAAGTGGATGTTAAACGCATTAAAGAGATAGAAG
>CAVKAU010000184.1:0-2099 GCA_963654035.1 bacterium
TTGAAGGAAAGCATTTAACAAAAAATGAAATATCTTTTTTTGTCGAAGGATATACGAAAGGCGAGATTCCTGATTATCAGGCTAGCGCCTTAGCAATGGCTATTCTTTTTCAAGGAATGGACAAGGATGAGATCGCTTTCTTAACCGACTCAATGGAACATTCTGGTGAAGTTATTGACCTTTCTTCTATAAGTGGAGTAAAGGTTGACAAGCATTCTACTGGTGGAGTGGGGGACAAAACGTCACTCGCTTTAGGGCCACTTGTCGCAGCCTGCGGAGCGAAAGTAGCTAAAATGTCTGGAAGAGGCTTAGGCCATACGGGCGGGACGTTAGATAAAATGGAATCGGTTCCTGGAACAAATGTCTATTTGACAAATGAACAATTTATTAAGCAAGTAAATGATATTGGAATTGCAATAATTGGCCAAACTTCCGAAATCGATCCTGCAGATAAAAAACTT
This sequence comes from bacterium, assembly GCA_963654035.1. Classification (GTDB taxonomy): domain Bacteria; phylum Bacillota_I; class Bacilli_A; order RFN20; family CAG-826; genus UBA4951. Next base: position 462 of record CAVKAU010000184.1, read on the forward strand.
TATGCTTTAAGGGACGTTACTGGCACTGTTCGCTCAATTCCATTAATTGCTTCATCAATCATGTCAAAGAAACTTGCAAGCGGATCAAACACTATTTTGTTAGATGTTAAATTTGGCAGCGGAGCCTTCATGAAAACGATAGAAGAAGCGAAAGAACTCGCTAAAACAATGGTTGAAATCGGCGATTCTTTGCATCGTGACACGAGGGCAATAATCACGGACATGAATGAGCCTCTTGGCTTAGCTGTTGGCAATAATCTAGAAGTTATCGAAGCAATTAATACCCTAAAAGGCCATGGGCCTAAAGATTTTGTTGAATTAGTAAAATTTGCTGGGGCTGTAATGCTTAATCAAGCAAATATAGCAAACGATTTCGAAACAGGCAAAAGGATGATTCAAGATGCGATTGATGATGGAAGCGGCTTCATGAAAATGAAAGAACTCTTTAAAGCCCAAGGAGGGGATGTTTCTTATCTTGATAACCCCGAAAAATTCCCAGTTAGCAAATATATCATTCCTATTCGTTCCGAAAAGGAAGGATTTGTCTCTTTCATTGATTCCATGACCATTGGCATTTCAAGCATGCAGCTTGGCGGGGGAAGAGAAAAAATAGAAGACGCTATTGATATGTCTGCTGGCATCATTTTGGAGAAGAAATTCGGCGATTACGTGAAAAAAGGTGAAATATTGGCATATGCACACACGAATAAAGATAACACCGAAAATGTTCTTCAAAACATTTATGACGCTTTTGAAATCTCAACTGCAGATGTCAAAATAAGTCCAATTGTAAGAGAGTATATTCACAAATGAGAATTTTAGTTCAAAGAGTTAAAAAGGCTTCAGTAACAATAAACAATGAGCTTTATTCAAGTATAGGGAAGGGTTTGCTGCTTTTTGTTGGGTTTGCTGAAGGAGATGACGAAGAAACATTGAGGAAAATGAGAGACAAAGTGTGCAAACTTCGTATTTTTCCAGATGAAAATGGAAAAACAAATCTTTCATTAGATCAAGTCGATGGAGAAATTCTTTCGGTTAGCCAATTCACGTTATATGGTGATATGAGTCAAGGAAATAGGCCATCTTTCGTTAATTCTATGAAGCCAGATGAAGCAAAAATTCTCTTTGCTTTATGGAATAATCTCCTAAGAGAAAAAATGTCAAATCTTCAAACCGGTGTTTTTCAAGCTGATATGGAAGTTGAGTTAATCAACGATGGACCTTTTACGATTTGGCTTGATAGCGGAGTTCTTTTTAAAAAATAAAATTAGTTATGAGAAAAGTATTATTAGGATTATCTGGTGGGGTTGATTCAGCGATTGCCGCCTATAAATTAAAGGAGCAAGGGTACGATGTTACCGGCGCTTTTATGCGAAATTGGGATGCTTTAGCCAATGGCGATTATTTAGGAAACCCAACAATAAATGACAATCAATGCCCCCAAGAAAAGGATTATGACGACGCAAAAGCGGTTGCAGCGAAGCTTAACATTCCTTTGCTTAGAATCGATTACGTCAAAGAATATTGGGACACTGTTTTTTCGTATTTTTTAGACGAATATAAAAAAGGCAGAACGCCAAATCCTGATGTTTTATGCAACAAAAACATCAAATTCGGGCCTTTTTTGAAATACGCAAA
>CAVKAU010000185.1:0-5540 GCA_963654035.1 bacterium
GAGCAACTCTTCTTTGATCGGCGTTTTCTTATGTGCAATTAATTTTCTATAAAACTCATCTTCACTATAAGAAAAAGGCTCACCGCCTAAAGAAGACAAAGATGGAGAAGAGAGGTAATCATTTTCATGCCAAAGTTCGATTGTGCCGAATTTTCGCACGTCGTTATAAACTAATGATGTTCCATCGGTAAAATCATATATCAATAAATCGTGCTTTTTTGTTTCTGCTGATGTATTAACTAAAAAATATTTCCCTTCCATTCTTAAATGAGAAACTATGACTTTATTGTTTGTCAAATGGAAAATGAGGTATTTCGCACGTCTCGACACACTTAAAAATGTTTCGCCAAGCAATGAAGGAACGAATTCTTTTGCGCCAGTAAGGATGTTTTTTTCGCGAAATAAGCGAATTTGTTTGATTGTTTTATTCGCTAAAGAAGCGCTCAAATAGCGAACGATTGTTTCTACTTCAGGAAGTTCTGGCATATTAATCTTTGGCCTCGTACCACGTTTTTCCAATGCCTGCCTCAACAGTCAATTTAACTGGCAATTTTACGGCGTTCGTCATGATTGAAGATATTTCTTTTTCGACGTATTCTAATTCATCTTTAGGGACGGCAAAAATTAATTCGTCGTGAATTTGGAGAACCATCTTTGTTTTTAAGCTGCTGTTTTTAAGGAAACTGTCGACTTTGACCATGGCGATTTTGATTAAATCAGCGGCTGAGCCTTGAACAGGCGCGTTTAAAGCCGCTCTTCTTGCTGCCTCGCGCTTAACGAAATTAGGATCATTTATTTCACGAAGGTACCTTCTTCGCCCAAACATCGTTGAAACATATCCTTTTGTTTCGGCATCATGAATTATTTGATCGAGATATTGCTTAACTTCTGGGTAGGAAGCGTAGAAGTTGCTTATGACGTTTTTTGCTTCTTCAAACGAGGAATTTATCTGTTGTGAAAGACCAAAAACAGTTGTTCCATAGATAATTGCAAAATTAATAGCTTTTGATTGTCTTCTTAATTGAGAAGAAACTTCTTCCGTGTGAAAAATCTTTTTCGCAGTCTCAGTATGAACATCATGATCGTTATTAAATACATCAATATAGGCTTGGCAATTAGATAAGGCGGCAAGAATTCTTAATTCAATTTGGTGATAATCAAGCGATAAAAGGAAAATGTCTGGATCATCGTAGTAGAAGGCTTGCCGAATTTTTCTTGCTTCATCGTCTCTTGCGGAAATGTTTTGAAGATTTGGTGAAGAAGAGGATAACCGACCAGTGCTAGTTTGGGCCTGATTGAAATATGAATGAATTTTTCCATCTTCTTTTATATATGGCATAAAACCGTCAATGTATGTACTTAATTGCTTGGCATATTTGCGGTAATTAAGGATTGAATCGATGATTGGGTGATATTTTTGAAGATCGCTTAAAACTTCGATTGAAGTAGAGCCTTTTTTCAAATCTGGCAAGCCCATTTCTTTATAGAGAACATCGGCTACTTGCTTTGAGGAATTGATATTAAATTCTCTCCCGGCATAGGCATAAACCTCATTTTGGTAGAATTTCTTTTTTTCTTCGAAAACCTCTTTGAATTCTTCTAATTTTTCTTTGTGGAGAGGGAAACCTTCTATTTCCATCTTCGCTAAGATTTGCATTAAAGGCATTTCAATTTCCGTGTAGAGCTTATAGGAATCCACGCTTTTGAGATTCTTTGTGATTTTATCATCCAATTCTAAGGAAAAATATGCCATTTTCATGATGGAAGTTGACGAACTTGATGAGAGACATTTCTTCATTGGAACTTATATCAAGTCCAAAAGAGGAAAAGATTATTTCCGGATTTCCATTCAATGATGAATCTAAGAGATATGCAGCAAGAAGAATATCGTTTTCAATGCCTTCTATCTTAATTCCTAATAGATTTAAAGCGTAAATGGTGGCTTTTCCATCATAGACGTTTTTCTTTATTTCAGGATTTTTGATTATTTCTATTAATTCTTTATCTTTTTTGAAGTCATCGACATTTTCGTAATAAGCAGAATCTTCGGTAGCTATGGCAATTCCTTGAAGAGGACTTTCATGATAAGAGGAGTAGTCTATATCAAGCGCTAAACCAATCTTTTTTCCGAGATTGATTCCATTGACTGAATTGATTTGCTTATAAGTAATTTCATGTTTTTCTTTAGATGAAATTTTCAAGCTTTGTGGAAGCCTAGCAAGTAATTGCTTTAATTCGTATTTGTTTGCAAAAGATGAGATTTCATCGAATGAGTATCCTTTATATTGAAGGTCTTCTAAAGTGAAGGGGAGGCTAACGTTGGTTAGAATGGTTGCTAGTTCGTAACACAGTCTTCCTTGTTTTTCGAATTGAACAATATTTTGCCAAACTTTGCCTTTTTGCGTTGGGGCGACTTCAAAAATTTTCTCCAAGCTTCCATATTCATTAATTAGCTTAACGGCTGTTTTGTCTCCTACTCCAGGAATTCCCGGGAGATTATCGGAAGAATCTCCTCTAAGCCCCTTATAATCGATAATTTGGAGTGGATCAAAGCCGTATTTTTCTTTCATGTTAGCAAAAGTTACTAAATCCGTATTTGAAAGACCTACTTTAAGCAAAGAGACGGATATATGCTCGTCAATGAGCTGCAAATAATCCTTATCAGAGGTATAAACGGTAACTTCATAGCCCGCTTTAGAACCCATTTTAGCGACGGTACCGCAAATATCGTCGGCCTCAATTCCGTGTTCTTCATAGCAAATAATGCCTAAAGCGCGACATAATTCACGAGAAATCGGAAATTGAGCCTTTAACTCTTCTGGGCAAGGTTTGCGATTCGCCTTGTAATCCTCATATTCCTCTTTTCTGAAAGTGTGGGAATCAGCGTCAAAACCGATAAATATTGATTCATCCCCTCTGAAGGAAGAAATGATTTTGCTTAGCATATTAGCAAAAGCGAAAATAGCATTTGTTGGAATCCCACTCTTTGTCGACATTATTGGCCCATCGCCATATGAGGTTGCATAAAAGGCTCTAAATAACAGGGAATTTCCGTCAATAACTAATAATTTTTTCATTTTTCTCCTCCTAATAAGGCTGCTTTTTCAATGATATATGAGCCTTCTTTTTTACTATCGCGACGCCCTTGGATAAGCAAGGCTGCATCTTTTTTCAAGAAATGATAAATCGTTTCGAAAACACGTGGGAAAACGACAAACTCTTTTTCGCTTGCCTCATCGTATAAAACGACAAAGGCCATTTTATTGCCGCTTTTCGTTCTTATTGTTCTAATCGATTTAACTATTCCAGCACTAATCAATGAGGCTTCAGTTTCATCTAAAGCGTTTAATGGCTGTGCTTTATATCGTTCTAATTCTTTCTGGTATAAGGCAAGAGGAGAAGAAGATAACATAATTCCCGTTGCTTCATATTCTCTTTGAAGATTTATTGCTAAATCATCGATGTTTTCTTCAATTAGGGGCTTTGGTATCCCTAAATCAACCAAGAATTGCTGCCCATCAGCGCCAAAAAGAAGTTCGGCGTATTCGATTGCCGAATAAGCGCTTGCTCTAAGTGACTCTCTTGATGGGTATAGCGAATCAAAACATCCTGAATCGATTAATTTTATAAGCATTTGAAGATTAAGACCGTATTTTTTGCATCTTGCGGCAAAATCAAAAATATCAATATATGGCCCATTCTCATTTCTTTCATCGACGATTGAACAAAGGAATTTACTTTGCAAACCCTTAATTAAAGACAAAGGAAGGCGCAATGTTTTTTCGTCTATAACAAAATCCATTGATGACTTATTTATATCGGCTACGGAAAGAGTGATTCCAATTGACTTTAATTCGGATATTGTGTTGGCAAATTTCGAATCCTCTGGTGAAAGATAATCGAGTACGGCAGAATAAAATTCTTTCGGATAATAGGCCTTCAAATAAGCCATTTGACAGGCGATAACGGCATAAGAATAAGAATGCGATTTATTAAAGCCATAATTGGCGAAGCGCAAAATTAAAGCATACACTTTATCGGCTATTTCTTTGCTTTTGCCATTTTTAAGGCAGCCTTCGATGAAAGATGATTTCAACTCTTCAAGCTTATCGACGTTCTTTTTAGAGATTGCCCTTCTAAATAAGTCGGCCTGACCATAAGAAAAACCAGCCATTTCACGCACTATTTGCATGATTTGTTCTTGATAGACAATAATTCCATAGGTCTCTTTGAGGATGCTTTCTAACTCTGGCGCATCATAAGTAATTTTCTCTAAGCCTTCCTTCCTTCTAGCATAAAGAGGGATGAAATCCATTGGACCAGGTCTAAAGAGAGCTAAAAGAGCGGCTACGTCATCAAAAGTTTCAGGCTTAACTTGGCGAATGGCCTTTTTCATGCCGTTGCTTTCAAGCTGGAAAAGACCCATTTCTTTGCCATCCCTAATTATTTTAATGGCTTTTGGATCATCGTAGGGCAAATCTTTATAAGTTAACTTTTTTCCTTCGTATTTTTCAATTAAGGCGAGGCATGTATCAATTATCGTTAAATTGCGAAGGCCTAAAAGATCCATTTTTAAGAAACCTTGTTCTTCTAAATAATCTTTTTCTAGGCAGGCAACATAGCCATTTTCAGTTGATGAAGTGGTAGGCAAAACAATATTTAAAGGCTTATCGTTGATGACGATTCCCGCAGCATGCAATCCAGCTTGACGAGGAAGCCCCTCAATTTTTGAAGCAAGAGACACAAGAGAGAGAAAATATTTGTCTGAATCAACGATTTTCTTGAATTCAGGCGATTTAACATAATTAAAACGCAATGATTCTTTGTCATATAAAAGGCTTTTTGTTAACAAAGAAACTTCTTTTTTCTCATCGTAATTGTATACTCTCCCAACGTCGCGAATTGCCTGTTTAGCACCGATTGTTTGCGTTGTTAAAACGTGCCCAATACGGTTCTCTCCCCATCTTTTTTGCAAATATAAGACGATTTCTTCACGACGAACATCGGCAAAATCAGTATCAATATCTGGCATCGACAGTCTTTCTGGATTAAGAAAACGTTCAAAGATGAGGTTGTATTTTATTGGGTCCAATTCGACGATATTTAAGCAATAAGAAACTAACGAGCCCGCGCCAGATCCTCTTCCGGGGCCGACAGAAATTCCATTGTTTTTCGCATAATTTATATAGTCCCAAACAAGTAAGAAATAGTCATCATAGCCCATTGAAGAAATGACATCCAATTCATAATTTAGGCGAGACGTGTATGTGTTTGTGTGGTTTGGAACTTTCTTTTCCAGCCCTTCAAAAGCCAATTTCCTTAGATAATCTTTGCTAGTTAGTCCAAGATCATTAGGGAAATGAAGAAGTCCACCACGTTTTTTTATTAATTCAAAATTCTTGCATTCATTAAAAACATCTTCGCTTGCTTGAATTTCGTCTTCGTAATAAAAAGAGTTTATTTCTTTGCCATTTAGAAAATGCTCATCGCCTTTCTTCTCCTTGAAAGGCAAATTAGCATTCCTTTGAATAGCTAAAAGA
>CAVKAU010000186.1:0-2628 GCA_963654035.1 bacterium
CTCTTAGTATTGATGTTCTTATCAACATTTTGATAGACCCATAGGCGAGAAATAAAGAAATTAACGATGCAAGAGACAAGGAAAGATATTGTGGTTGCAATTCCCCAAGCAACATAGCCACTGTAACCGTCTGTAGCACCTTTTTCCGCCAATCCGTTAAAAACGAATTTCATTAAGACGTAGAAAAGTCCTGCGTCGATGAGGGTGCAAATAACTCCCGTGACAATAAATCGCAAAATCTCTAGAAAATGGTTTTTCTTGCGTTTTTCTTTTTTTAAACCGGCTTCAATGTCGATTGACTTTAATTCTTCGTTATTCTTTTTCATATTAGTATCTTACATTAAAAATGACTGCATGTGCATCAAAGTTCTTCGATTTCGTTTAAGAAATCTTCTAAAGAGGCATCTGAAGGCATCCTTAAGTCTCCTCTTGGGGATATAGCAACTGATCCTACCTTTGCCCCATCAGGAAGGCAAGAGCGTTTAAATTGGTTATGGTAAAATCTTATAAAGAAAGCTTTAAGCCACTTCTTGATATAGTCTTTATCATATTTGCCATCATATGCTTCAAGAGCGATTTTAAGGATTTTCTTTGGACGATAGCCAAAACGGAGAAAATGGTAGATAAAGAAATCATTTAGCTCATAAGGCCCAACTTTATCTTCCGTCATTTGGGCGATGTTGCCGTTCTTATCCGTAGGAAGCAACTCTGGGCTTATTGGCGTGTCGATTATATCATTTAAAGCCGGTGCTGCTTCAGGATGCAATTTAGCATATCCTTCGCAAAGATATCTGACTAATGTCTTTGGTATTGAGGCATTTACGCCGTACATAGACATATGATCGCCATTATATGTGCACCAGCCAAGGCAAAGTTCAGATAAATCGCCCGTTCCAATCATTAAAGAATTTCGATCATTAGCAACGTCCATTAAAACTTGTGTTCTTTCGCGGGCTTGAGCATTTTCATATGCGACATTGTGATCCTCTGGCGAATGTTTAATGTCATTTAAGTGCGATAAGACAGAGTTTTTAATGTTTATCTCTTCAAAAGAGACGCCAAGTTCATTTGCCAAAAGTTCAGCGTTATCATGGGTTCGTTTGCTTGTTCCAAAAGCAGGCAAGGTGATAGCTGTTATGCCTTTGAGGTCATATTTTAGTTTTTTGAAGGCTTCAACGGTAACTAATAAAGCTAATGTTGAATCAAGTCCGCCCGAAAGGCCTATGACCGCTTTATTTTGACGAACCGTTTTAAGTCTTTTCACTAAACCCATAGCTTGGATATCAAGAATGGTTTGAACTCTTGAAAGGTCTATTTCCTTTTGCTCAGGAATGAATGGATTTCTTGAATAGTGTCTTAAGATTTTATCTGGTACGTTAAGTTCTAATTCAAATGGAATAAAGTCAAAACCGGATGCGTTGTTGAAAGTATTCGTTTTTATTCTGCCTGAACTTAATTTTTCTATATCGATTGTCGCAGTGGCGTCTTCCATTGAAAATAATGGGGTTTCAGCAAGGATTTTTCCATTTTCTGCGATGATATTATGCGAAGCAAAGACTAAATCCGTCGTTGATTCGCCATCTCCTGAATCAGCATAAAGATATGCGCATCTAAGACGGGCAGAAGTCATGCTGACTAAGTTTTTGCGATAGGTGGCTTTTCCGACAGTTTCGTTTGATGCCGAAAGATTCAAAATAAGATTTGCACCAGCAAGAGCTAAATCCGTTGATGGGGTGTTTGGTGCCCAAAGGTCTTCGCATATTTCGATCCCTATTTTCAAATCTAAATAGTTTTCATCAATGAAAATCATTTTTTTGCCAAAAGGATATGAGTTTCCATTGATATAGATTGTTGAGTTTTCTTCTGGCGCTCCTTCAAACCATCTAGCTTCGTAAAATTCACCATAGTTAGGAATAAAGGTTTTAGGAACTACGCCAAGTATTTTTCCTTTATGAACGACTATTGCACAATTGTAAAGCGAATTGTCTTTTCTTAGCGGCGCACCAAAAGCAAAGAATACATCATCATTTTTTGTTTCTTTAGCTATGTTTATTATGGATTTCTCTACTTGATCAAGAATTGTCTGGAATTGGAAAATATCATTACAAGTATATGCAGTAAGGCAAAGTTCGTTAAAACAAAGAACGGAAATCTTGTCCTTACTTGCTTGATGGACTTTTTTGATTATTTCTTCTTCGTTATGTTTGACTCCACCCACTTCTACATTGATAGTTGAGGCTCTGACGTTAATAAATCCAAGAGGGTCAGATTGCGTGTTACCTTTAGTGACAAAGCAGTTTTCTTTCTTGTTTTCGTTTTTTAAATAATGGGGTTTTGCATGTGTTTTTGCTAAAAACTCATAATTTTCTGGCGACAAAAGAACAAAGGATTCATAGCCATTCTTTGTGATGTAAATCAATCCGTCGTTTTCTTTAAGATCGTTTTCTAATTTGTTTGTGTCCCTTAGGGCTGTTATTGGTTGTATTTTCTTGCTCATGTCATAATTCTAACATAATTAAGTCATAACAATTAAAATAAAGAATAAAGATGTGACTTTTGAAGATTATTTTTAGGAAATAGGCTAAACTACTACTCGTTATGAGAAAAGCTCTTTGTATTATCAATGGT
>CAVKAU010000187.1:0-2012 GCA_963654035.1 bacterium
GCGATATCATTCTTATGTCGCCTGGTAAATTCCATTTTGCCACCGTTAACAAAGACGTTTCCTATGAAAGATACGTTTTTAAATTTCCTTCGAGCATGGTTCCAACAAGCATTCAAGAAAGATTAAAAAATACATTAGCTTTCTATTCGGCGAAAAGGAACGTGGAAAATTGTGTTAGGTCTTTTGACACTTTCTACGATTCCTACAACGATGATGATCTTTATCTTCTTTCTGAATCAAAGATAAGGGAGATGTTAGTTTATCTAGCAAATACAAGAGAATCAGCACCTGAATATCAAAAGAATGACGTAATACGTGATTTAGTTGATTATATCGAAGAACATATAAAAGAGGATTTAACCCTTGAATCAATCGCTAAGAATCTTCATTATTCGGAATCATATTTATCTAATCAATTCAAAAAAGCGATGAAATGTCCGTTAATGAAATACATTCGTTCAAAGAAAATCGTCCTTGCCCAGCAAATGATCCGCGATGGAATGAAGGCGGTTGATGTTGCAGATGAATTATCATTTTCTGATTATTCAACTTTCTATAGAAGTTATAAAAAGGTTGCAACAGTCAATCCTAATTGCGATCGAAGAGGGAAGAAAAATTAATTATTTTTGCAATGTTTAGGAATTAGTATTGCAATTAAAAGCGCTTACTTATTCCATTAAAATCATTTTACTTGTCTTATTTTAAATAGATATGAAAGCTAGGGAGGACAAAACATGCGTGAAGAAATCTTATTGAATGAAGGATGGCTTTTTAAGATTGCTAATAAGGAAGAAGAGAAAGTAAATCTTCCCCATTCTTGGAATGGCAAAGACGGACAAGATGGTGGTAATGATTATCTTCGCGATGTTGGAGAATATAAAAAGAATTTCTCTTTTAAAAAGAAAAATGACGAAGACGTGTATTTGATTTTCAACGCCGTCAATTCTCTTTGCGACGTTTATCTTAATGGCGAGCACATCCTCCATCATGAAGGAGGATATTCGACATTTGGAACATTAATAACCGATAAATTAAAAGAAGAAAACGAATTAATCGTCAAAGCTGATAACAAAGAATATTCAAGAATTTATCCTTTAGCTGCTGATTTCACCTTCTATGGTGGAATCTACCGCGATGTGAAATTGCTAACAATGTCAAAATCTCATTTCGAATTTAACGATGATATGGCTTCTCCTCTTAAATGTGACGTAACGGTAAAAGGTGGAAAAGGCATTCTTAATGTCAAAGTGAAAGCAAATACGAGTGACTCAATATCAATCGAACTTCTTGATAAAGACGGAAACGTCGTCGCATCAGGAAAGGCAAATGAAGATATCCTTCTTTCTAACCCTCATTTATGGGACGGTTTAAATGATCCATATCTTTACACCGTTAAAGGAAAATTGGAAAAAAACGGTGAAATCCTTGATGAAGTCAACGTTCAAATTGGTTTTAGAACATTCTATGTCGATCCTAAGAAAGGTTTCTTCCTCAATGGCAAATCTTATCCATTAAGAGGCGTTGCAAGGCACCAAGATAGGCCTGGGAAAGGTAACGCCATATCAAAAGACGACATGGATGAAGATATGGCCTTAATTAAAGAGATTGGTGCAACAACAGTAAGATTGTCCCATTATCAACATGATCAATATTTCTATGACCTATGTGATAAAAACGGCATCATTGTTTGGACAGAAATTCCTTATATCTCTAAATATTCCTTCGATGCTAACCAAAACGCCTTAGATCAATTAAGAGAATTGATTCATCAATGTTATAACCATCCATCAATAGTTTGCTGGGGTGTCTCTAATGAAATCACGATGTTTAGAAAACAATTCGGCAAACAATGTCGCGACGATCATAAGAAACTCAATAAATTCGTTCATGAAGAAGATCCAAACAGAATTAGCGGAATCGCCTGTTTCTCTGTAATGAACATCTTTAATAGGATTGCCCATATTACCGACGTTGCTTCATATAACCTTTATTGGGGTTGGTATGTTCCATTT
>CAVKAU010000188.1:0-2381 GCA_963654035.1 bacterium
GGTGCAGTCAATTGCAACAGCGGCTGCAACTGCGGCAGCTGCTAAAACAGTGCCGACAATTTTTTTGGCTTTCATTTACTTTCTCCTTTTTTATGAAACCAAACGCTTGCTAGGCGATTGTGCGTTTAATTTACACAATAATTTGAAAGCGGTTACATTTTTTGTCCCAAACTTAATTCCAACTGTCTTAAATTTTATTTTTTTAGCCTTTATAGGAGTTTTGTGTGGTATTTTTGAAATTTTGTTTTTCGAGAAAGGCTTTTTCTTCTTTTATTTCTGATATATCTATCCGTTCTATTTTGAAAATAACGGAGTGCGTTTCATCATTGCAGGAGGCAATCGCTATTCTTTCATCGTTACACCAACCATGCATTATCGAACCACCTTGCAAAGCCTTATAAACATATCTAATTATGGCATCCAAGGGCTCGTAACAAAATCTTCCATTCATCAAATGATAAAAATCATCTTGTTCTGGCGTTCTTTTTAAACGGAAAGTGTCACTGGTCTTAAAGAATGGACACACGCCTGATTTAGGATCGACAAGATATTTCTTGCAAATCAGGAAATAATTTAGTTGCTAGTACGGTTATTTGGCATTCATGCCTCATCTTTCTTCATCTTTTACCTCAAGACATTATTGTCTGAGTCGAATATTTAAGGAATAAGAAGTTCGATATTCCTTATATTTCAAAATAATGGCTATAATAATTATAAATTAATCGAAAAACACAACAAAAGACGGAGGTAAACAAATATGAATGTCTTCGATAAAAGAGTTGCTCTTCTTCAAGCGCATATGAAGCGTGATGGCATTGTGGCCTATATCATTCCTGCGACTGATCCCCATATGTCAGAAGAATCTCATTTGCATTTTACTAAGGAAAGATTTTATTTTTGTCCATTCTTAGGAAATGATGGAACGTTATTAGTTACGCAAGATGCCTATTACCTATATACGGATGGAAGATATTGGACTGAGGCAGAATGGGAGCTTGACGGAAGTGATTGCAAACTCGTCTACGCTGGAAAAGCAGGTGTTCCTAGCTTACCAGAGTTCGTTAAAGAAAATAATTTATATCCGTTAGGACTCGACTCATCATTATTTTCCTACGGAGATTTAAAAGCTCTTTATAAAGATTCCGAGCATAAGATAAGACAGGTCTCCTATACTTACATGATTAAGGATCTTCCTCCTTTGCCAAAAGATAAGATTTGGAAAGTTGATGAAACTCTTCTTTCGACAAATATGAATAAGCGTATCAAATTAGCGATGGATGCTGTTAATAAAGCCGGTGCGGACGCTTTAGTTATTTCAACGCTTGACGATATTGCTTATTTGCTTGGATATCGCGGAAATGATATTCCATGCACGCCTGTTTTCTACTCTTACTTATATATCGATGAAACGAGAAACGCCCATCTCTTTATCGATAACGAAAAACTTCCAGAAGAAGGCATACCTGATGTGACGATCCATGGATATGACACTTTCTTTGATTTCCTTAAAGAAAGAAGCGAAGTCAAAACTTTTGTTGATGCCAATAACACTAATGCCAGAATTTGTTCAATTCTTAAAAACAAGGTGTTTGGAAATAATCCAACGATAATGCAAAAATCCATTAAAGGCGAAAGAGAGATAGTTAATACTAAGGAAATACAAGCCATTGATGGCGTTGCTGTTTTGAAGTTAATGAAATATATCGATGACAATATCGAAAGTGGAGAGCTTAGCGAATACGCCTGCGCACAATTCATTGATGATGTTAGAAGAAGCAACGAAAGATGTTTTGATCTGTCTTTCTCAACTATTGCCGCGCTTGATGCAAATGCCGCGATGATGCATTATCAACCAAAAGAAAAAGACTCACCAAAATTAACGTTGAACAATAAACTTCTTCTTGTTGATTCTGGTGGCCAATATTATGGCGGAACGACAGATACGACAAGAACGTTCGTTTTTGGAAATAATGTTCTTGATGAAGTTAAAGAAGACTATACAAAAACATTGAAGTCACAAATTTCATTATCAACAGCAATCTTTGAAAAGGGTTGCTCTGGACATGAAATCGATATCATGGCTAGAGAGATCATGTGGAAAGAAGGCTTGGATTATAAGTGCGGGACAGGACATGGAGTTGGCTATATGTCTTGTGTCCATGAAGGGCCAATAGGTTTTAGATATTATCATCGCGAAGGAGTCTTTGACGATGGAATCTTAGAACCAGGTCACATTATTACAATCGAGCCAGGAGTTTACAAAGCAAGAAAACATGGTATACGTTTAGAGAATAACTTACTTGTTGTTCCCGCTTTCGAAACAGATGATGGCATCTTCTATAAGTTTGAAACAATTACTTATGCGCCATATGATGCAAGAG
>CAVKAU010000189.1:0-5543 GCA_963654035.1 bacterium
CTTGTGAGAAGAGCATATTTATCATCTAAATCAAAGTATAGGAATAAAAACATGAAAATGGCATGAACCATAAACAACGAGAAATGGCCGATTGATTTACGTACTAGTTGCAAGAACTCTTTCATTGCGCTTGTTTTAGCGTCATAGGTCGTGAATTTAATCATTAAGGAAAGGTTGTCGTTTTCCAACGATGTTATTTTTCCTTCAAAAGTGTCGATTGTACCAAAATTAACGGAGCAATCTAATGCTTTATTTTTAACAATCTTAGCGTTAGTACTTTCTAAAGTTAGGCTAATTGATTCTTTAGAAAGACTAACGCACCGATTATTGGCTAAAAATAGTCCTCTTATCGTTAAGTCTCTTTCAGCTGGAACAGTTACGTTCAAATTCCCTTCTTCATCAATGAAAGATGGTGCGCCATCTATTGAAATTCCATTTAATATTTCAGGTTTAACTTCTCCAAAAGAGAGGGGAATTGATAGGGATATTTCGTTTTTAAATGATGATTTCGTCAATAAAGTTACTTCTTTTTCAACTAAATTGCCTTTAATTAGGCAAGCGTTTTTTGCGGTTCTAAAAAGAAGGGCAGAAGAATCAATATCCTCATCATTAGAAATTAATTCAAAGTCGAAAGCGTCATCAATATTCAAATCGTTAAAGGTAAAAATAAATGATTGTCCTCCTTTGAGATAATTTGTATCGCCAATCGCAAGAAAATCTCCTTTTTGTGAATATTCAAACGTTCCGCTTGGATTTGTCTTGCTTTCAGAAGAAACGCTTACTTCATAAGAAAATGGACCATAGGTAATAGTTGTTTTGCCGGTGGATTTTGCATTAATTAATCCATTGCTATCGATTATTGCCACGCTCTCGTTTGAAGAAGAACGTTCTAATTTGCCTAAGTCATAATAACGGGGTGAAATTAGAGCATCTTCTTCACCATCTTTAAGGAAAGAAATGTCTAACATATAAGATTCATTATTCTTTAATGAAATTACGTTAGGCGATTTGTTTTTTAATATGTCAGATGAAGGAATATAGCGGGGACATGTATCAAAATTCAAATTAAAATTGAGATTATCAGATATATTAATGCTTATTGATAGATCTTTATCTTCCTTATAAGAAGTAATGCTCATCTGATAATGATCGGAGCCAAGATTAATCAATTCATTATTAACGGTAAAAGATTCGTTTTTGTCTTCTTTAACAACTTGAAACAAGTATTTTTTGTATTGATTATCTTTTAATTCTGGGTAAGTGAAATAAAAATCATATGTCGTCGTGGTACCAGTAACTAATTCACTCTTATCTCCATTAGAAAATATAATATCATTTGTTTCTACTCGATAAGATTCAGGCGCAGTTTCTTGGGAAAATTTATCCTCCGGAAAGAACATTTGAAAAATATTTCCAACAAAATTGGATTGGTTGGAAGACATTGTTCCTGGCATTGCGCTCTCGATAATAATTAATGCGGTCAGGGCTAGCCAGATTCCAAAGAAGATATATGTGATGATCGGTTGTTTACGTAAGGAAGGCTTTCTCATGAAATCACCTTTCTTCATTATAGAAGAAAATGCTAAGATATACATCATGAAGAAAAGATTTCGCTTAATTTCACTAATTCCATTTATGCTAATCTCTTGTAACAAGACCGACACGTTTGATACAGGCAAGGATTTTCAATTATCACGCAATGGCGATTTATTTTCTTTGGATTTTACTAATGCCACTTATCTTACGATTTCTAACGGGCTTGATGCCGATGAAGCAATTTCTTCTATGGAATTTTCAGAAGGAGTTACTTTTATTAGAACTTCTTCAACTTGCACTTCTTGCGTTAATTTCGAAGAAACTTTTCTTTCTTTCATTCAAAACAATATGCTAGATATTTCCGTTTACGCAGACGCATCTAACGCTAATAAATATGCGACGAAATACACAGATTATTTAGGAGAGGAAAATATTGAGCATGATGAAGAGCATACATTTTTAAACAGAACTCCTACATGGTATTATGCTTCAAAAGAAAAAGGTTGCAAAATCGCTTGTTGGGGTGGGGGTAACGATTATTTTTTGAGAACATCGTTTTTCAAAAACGCATCGATTACCAATATTTATAAGTTTTCTTCTATCAATCATTTAAAGAAAGGCATAGAGGAAAATGGCGAAGCGTTGATTTATTTCTTAGATAAAAATGATTCTTCCTCAATTTCTTTTTATAAAAACACCTTATATCCTTTAGCAATAAAATCCGCTAAACCAACATATATCATTGATTCAAATAGAATGGATTCTTCCTCAATTGCTGATACTCAAGCATATTTTTCTTCATATTCGCTTATTTTAAATGATAAAAAAGCCAGTCTCGATAATGATACTGGCTTAAATGATATTGTTAAATCTTATTACAATTAATTTTTCTTCGCTCTTACGAAATGATCGAATTCTTCACCTTCGGCAATGGTTTTGAATTTCGCAAAGAAATATTCATCGCCCATCGCGTCGGCCATATGCTTTGGATATTGTCCATGTGCACACATTGATGAACCATATTTTTTATATATCTCTTCTTCGGTGTATAAATAATTGAGTTCGTCGCGACGTGAAACAGAAAATGCATAGAATTTTTCTTTATCCATGTCTTGATAATTCTTGTCGTAGGCGATTATGTCAGCATATATCTCATAGCAAGAGACAGAATTAGCATAATTTAATAAGTCAGGAGTATAGCCTCCAGCCGGACGCATGTTGCATTCAAGAGCGACGAATTCACCTTTCTTTGCGAATCCCTCTTTGTCGTTTTTTAGAACGAAAAATTCAATATGAAAGAATCTCTTTTTAATGCCGAAAGCTTTTACTGTAGCAATTCCTGCCTTTAAAAATTCGTCTCTATTAACGTCATTAAATTCCAAATTGAAGGGGGACGTGTAGTAATATTCATCTTTTGCTTCATTAACAACTTCAGCAACAGGCGTTGGGAAATGATCACATGTGCAAAAGACGACGTTCGATAATGAATCGCAAATTCCGTCGAAAGAGATAATCTCTCCATCGATATATTCCTCGATAATGAATGTTTCTTCTAATGTATTGCTTAATAGAGAACGAACTTCTTCTTCGTTTTTCAAAGAATGCGATTGAGCCGCTCCAACACCGACATTTGGCTTAGCAAAAAGAGGATAGCCAACGCTTTTGGCAAATTCCAAAGTTTTTTCGACGTCTTTTGGACCATCCACCAAAATGTAACGCATGGTTTTTACGCCGGCTTTTTGGAAACAGGCTTTCATTGCGGATTTGGCTTTAATCTTTTCCATCTCTTCTGGGAAGAAGCCTGTCGTTATATTTAATTCTTTTCTTAAACGAGCATCTTGATAGAGCCACCATTCATTGTTGGACTCTAAATAATCAATCTTGCCATACTTTCTTTCAAAATAACGACATGCTTTAAGCATTTCATCAAAAGATCCAAGATTTGGCAAAAAATAATACTCGGTTAGGGCGTTTCTTAATCTTGGCGATGTTTCGTTATATGGAGTATCGCCTATTCCTAGGACTGTTATTCCTCGAGCCTTTAAAGATTCAACCCATTTGAAATATCTTTGTGGGTAATTGGGTGAAACAAAAATAAAATTCATAGTTGTCTCCCTCCTTATTTTGCTCCAGAGAGCTCATTTAACTTTATTTCAGCATCTTCTTTTGAAGAAGCTTTAATCGCACTCTCGGCTAAAACTATTGTTTTTTCTTTTTTAACTTCGAGCGCGCCAAAAGTAACGACGAAATAAATTTCTTCTTTATTTTCTCTAGTGATCTTTAAAATGCCTTTGCTAGCAAGAGGAGCGATTAAAGTCGTATAGCCTGGCATAATTCCAAGAGGTCCCTTACTTGAAGGAACCATAACACAAGAGACTTTTTCCTCGAAAACCTTGCCTTTAGGCGTTAAAACACTCAAATTCAAAGAAGACATTACTTTTTCTCCATTTCTTCTGCTTTCTTAATGACATCTTCGATTGATCCGCAATATAGGAAAGCACTCTCTGGATAAGAGTCGTATTTACCAGAGAGGATCTCTTTGAAAGAACGAATCGTTTCAGAAACAGGAACATAAAGTCCTGGGAAGCCGTTAAAGGCTTCGGCAACGTGTAAAGGTTGAGAAAGGAAATTACGAATTCTTCTAGCTCTTGCAACCGTGACCTTATCTTCATCAGATAATTCATCAATTCCTAATATGGCAATGATGTCTTGCAATTCTTTGTATCTTTGAAGGATTTTTTGAACAGAGCGAGCGACCTCATAATGCTCCTCCCCTAAAATATCTGGATCGAGAATATTCGAAGTTGATTCAAGTGGGTCAACGGCAGGGAAGATGCCTAAAGCAGCCGTGTTTCTATCGAGAATTGTTTTAGCGTCAAGATGCGAGAAAGTTGTCGCAGGAGCAGGATCTGTTAAGTCGTCTGCAGGAACGTAAACAGCTTGAACCGAGGTAATTGATCCAGCTTTCGTGGATGTAATTCTTTCTTGCAATTGTCCCATTTCGTTTGCCAATGTTGGCTGATATCCAACCGCAGAAGGCATACGTCCTAAAAGGGCAGATACCTCAGAACCGGCTTGGGTAAAACGGAAAATATTGTCAATAAAGAGAAGAACGTCTTGATGCTTTTCATCACGGAAATATTCAGCCATTGTTAAACCTGTTAAGGCAACTCTCATACGAGCTCCCGGTGGTTCATTCATCTGGCCAAAGCAAAGGGCGGTATTTTTAAGAACGCCACTTTCTTTCATTTCAAAATAAAGGTCATTTCCTTCGCGTGAACGCTCTCCAACGCCAGCAAAGACAGAGATACCATTATGTTCAGAAGCAATATTAAAAATTAATTCTTGGATAAGGACTGTTTTCCCAACGCCAGCCCCACCGAAAAGACCGATTTTTCCGCCACGAACATATGGGCAAAGCAAGTCGATGACCTTAATCCCTGTTTCAAGCATTTGCGTTGAAACGTTTTGTTCGGCGAAAGTTGGCGCGTCACGATGTATTGGCTTATGTTCGACATCAGAGAAATCTCCGCCTAAGTTATCAATTGGCTCGCCTAGAACGTTGAACATTCTGCCTAAGGTTTTCTCGCCTACTGGAACAGAAATTGGAGCGCCAGTATCGGTTACTTTCATTCCTCTAGCAACGCCTTCGGTAGCGCCCATAGCAACGCATCTAACTTTGTCATCGCCAATATGTTGCATGACCTCAACCGTTAAAAGATGCTCATCATCAATATGAACTTTTAGGGCCGTTAACAAATTTGGCAAATGTTTATCATTAAATCTTACGTCAATAACAGGACCAACGGCTTCAACAACCTCGCCGTCAAACAATTCTTGTGTCGTTTTCTTTTCTTTCATGTTTGCTCTCCTTTTTATTTACTGGCGTTAGCACCAGAGGCCACTTCAGTAATTTGCTGAGTGATACTGGTTTGACGCGCTTTGTTGTATTCAATTGTTAATTTGCCGAGCAATTCATCGGCATTATCGTTTGCATTATCCATGGC
>CAVKAU010000190.1:0-2547 GCA_963654035.1 bacterium
ATATCCAAATCAATTTACCGATATTTGTTGCTTTTTTTTTTCTAATATTTAGAATTTAAGAAGAAAGAAATAAAGAGGATTCATATGAAAAAGAAAGTTAGTTTTGCTTTAGGGCTATTGTCTGTTACTGGGTTTATGATGAGTTGTGCGAAGGAAAACATTAGCTGGGAGAATTTTAAATTAGAGAACATTAGCGATTACTCAGCGATAGGGTTTGCTGCATTTTCTTCAGAAAAGAAACAAACAAAAACGAGAAGAAGTGGCAAACAAAACAAAAATGAAGAAATAACTGATATCCAGGCATGCACGCTTGGAAGCTTGATGGAGGATGAATATACCATCCCTAAAGTAAATTACGAGAGTCCGTTCATTTTGGCCGGTTTTGCTAACGATAAGGTAGAAAAACTTGGATTTAAGAATGGAAATAATGAATCTAATTTTACAATTGATTATTTTGGCAATGTTGGAGACTTTATTTTTTTTCATCCGTTTAGCGAAAATTCTGATAATTGCTTCGAAGAAAATGGCAAAAAGGGGTACCGTCTTTACTCACCATTCCATAGCAGAAGCCTTAAATATATAGATGTACCATTTCGAGAAGATTGCTATTTGCTTTCAAAAAAATCGGGAAAGATCTACAAATATTCAGAAGATTTTGATTATTTTCGATTTTGGAGTGGCGGCGGCGTAATGTATGTTCTTTTGAGTGGCAACAACTTTGATTCTACAATTTTATATAAGGTTGTTGAGGAAAACGAAAGTTTAAATTTCGTTGGTACGAAAATACCTTCATCCTATATACAGCAAGAAGGATACGGTATCGACAAATATGGTAATTTCCTTACTTCAAAAGGGATAATCACTACTGATATGAAAAATCATGAATTTACATCTTATTTCGGCGGAGGATCTTTCGTGTTAAACGGAGAAGATGAAATTGTTTATTTTTCAGATGATTGTTTAACTTCTTATGTTCTGGACTCTAATGGAGAATTTGTCGAAAGCGACAATGCCTTAAGAGGCTTATGTTTTGGACAAACTGGTTATCAATACAATTCAAATATGCAGGTATCTAAGGAAGATTATTTGAAAGAAATAGTAAACTATTTTTCAGATTCTAGCCCCTATGTTTATTTAACATATAACAAGAGTGATTGTATAGTTGGAACCAATGGAGTTATTTTAGAGAATGGCGGAGAAAGTAATTTTAAAAAAGTAATTTATCAAAATGAAGAATATGCCTATGATCAACATATGCAAAGATATTTGTTAGATGAACGTGGCTTTTATATTTTTGATGACGCAAAAGGCAATAATATAATAAGTTCAGCTTACGAAACTATCCTAAGAGGAAACTCTGTCTATTATTATCAAAATAGTGAGTTACATAAATTCGATATGTCCACCGAAATAGATGAAATGCTTTCGCTTGATTACACAATCACTTCCTTAGGAGTCGATGAATATGGCCGTATAACAGTTGATTGCTTAGATGATTCTTTCAACCAATTTGTTGGATATTTAGAAATGGATGATACGATTTCTTTAGAAGCAAAAGAAGTTTCTGAAGTAAGCAACTACGTTCTCTATCCAGTGAATTAACGTAAGTCTTGTAAAGGAAATTGCTTGTTTAGAGTTTTGTTTCTTTCAATTGATTCTACCTTTTTGTTAGAATCCTAATCATGGAAGAAACAAAACTCATTTTCATTGATATTGATAATACCTTGCTTGATTTCGATGAATATACAAAGAAATCACTGGAAGAAGGCTTTAAGAAATTCAATATTCCAAACTATAACAATAACGTGTTAGAAACGTTTCATCGTGAAAATGATATTCTTTGGCAAAGACTGGAAAGAAAAGAAATAACCCTAAAAGAATTGAGAGAGACGCGTTTTGAGATAATATTCCACAAACTTGGTATCGATTTCGATGGTAAAACTTTTGAAAAATTCTATAGCGACGCCCTTTATAATTCGGCTATACCAATTGAAAATTCGCTATCGATGCTTGAATATCTAAGTAAGAAATACATTCTTGCTGCCGCTAGCAATGGCCCATACTTCCAACAACTTCATCGTTTAGAAATCGCTAACACGAAAAAATACTTTTCCTTCTTTTTCATTTCGGAAAAACTTGGTTATTCCAAACCATCAAAAGAATTCTTTCTTGAAGCGTTTAAAGAAATCAATCTCGATAGAGTAGATAAGATTTCACCCAAGGAAACTATAATTATTGGCGATTCCTTAACTTCAGATATGGCTGGTGGAAAAAATTACGGAATAAAAACGTGTTTCTTTGATAAACATAAAAAAGGCATAAAACCCGATACCAATTTTGTTATAAATGATCTTGAACAAATAACGAACATTTTATAATTCGCGCGGTTTTTAATGGGTATTTTTTGAAAATCAAAAATATTGTTTTGAAATTAATGCTCTTCAGCCGTTGTCGCTGGCCCCTTTTAACCTAAGCAGGATTTGATTTAAATCAATGTTATGTATTATGTTTCTTTTGATAATTTTCTTCCTGGGGAGGGATTTTATG
>CAVKAU010000191.1:0-5091 GCA_963654035.1 bacterium
GCCAAGATAGGTGTTACGATAGGAATCCATCTCACCGGCCGAGAAATCTTTTGATGATTTTCCGTTGATGATAATTTCTCCATCGTCAGCAAAATCTAAGCCCCCATGACGTTTAGCAATGTCGATTTGCCAGAGCCGGATTTGCCAAGAATAAAAACCAATCCAGTCTCAGGGAACTTCAACGTTACATCGTTAAGCGCATATACCGGTTCAGCATTTTTGACCTTGTAAATACGCTTAAGATGTTTTACTTCAAGCATCATATTTTGTATCTCCTCATATTTATGTCTAAATTAAGTTTATTTGAATGCGGAATTTTAGTCAATTGATAATGGGGCTTTTAAAAAACGTCTTCAAGTAAAAAAATCAAAATATCATCCGTAAAACCCACTTATATTTTGATTTATGTCTATAAACGTAATTTTCTTAATTTGTTTGGATGAAAATCAATTCATTCAAATATTTGATCGTAACCTGCTTTCATATATTTAGCTACAAGAATTGGTGAGACTTCACCTGTTGCTGCGCCAAAGGCCGGAATAACGATTGATTGTACGTTATTTTCAATCGCAGTTATTAACGTGCTTCTCATTGATTGATATATGACCAATGGATCTTTAATTGGAGAAGGAGTAATCATTGTTGGAGTGTGAATAAGATATTTTTTGCTTCCTGGTATTTTTAAAATGAAAGAAGACCCGACTAGTTGCTCTCCATATAAATGGTTAGAAATATATTTTTGAACTTTCTTTTCTAACTCGTTTCCAAAATAATCAATTATTGCTTTGTCATATCCTCCACTCATTAAGCCAAAGGAATTACCAGGGCTAACGATACACTCAACATCATTATGAGTGTCCATAAAGTCTTTAAATTCGGCATTAATGACTTCAACGTTGTTAACATTGCTAAACTTTACTTTTAACACATCCGTTACTTTCTTATCTAAGCTTAAGATGTATATTTTCATTGGAATTGGTTTAGACTTGCTTTCTTCTTTAATAACAATTTTATCGTTTTGAATATATCCTTGATCATTTAATTCGTTTAAAACGGATAACGCTAAAGGGAATCCTACAGCGTATTTGCGTTGTATTGTGCTTGGCGATATCACTTCCCCGTCTTTATAAGATTGTTTAATCGTTTCCAATAATTCTGTTTCTTTATTCATGAATTTCCCTCCCTATGATGTCTGTATTTTGATTATGAGCCGTAAATAAATAATTACAAGTCTTGACATGGTAAATTGTTTTAAAAACCTGTTCAAAATGCATATATGTTTTTTGAAAGGGTTTGAAAATAATCCTTGCTCTATTGAAATGCTATGTAGTATCATAATTTAATGGTTTATTTTCCGCTAGATTGAACTGTCCTTATTGAAAGGAGGCTAAAAGGCGTTCATCAACCATCAACTTACATAACATGTCCAGAACAAGGAGAAAAACATGATTAAGCAAGAATACATATTAAGTGAAAATAATAAATTCGATTGATAATCAACGCTCCTTTGTAACGGAAATTATCCGCACGTTATTCATTTAGAATCAGAAGAAAAATAACGTCAATGCCATATTAACGGCCAATTCCACGCTATCTAATATGCGCACGCTCTTTATAAATACTAATTCCTTCTTAAAAGGCTTCATATTATTCGGAAGAAAATCCGTTTATTCAAAAGGAATTGTTTGTTCTTTAATTGAGAAATTAGGCTATGAACGCTATAGCGTTAGCCTATATTTCAATTCACGCAAATATAAAGGAGTAATAATTAATGAAAGTAAAATTTGATTGTATCGGTGGATACGAATTCCAAAAAGAAGAAGCAATGAAGATTGCGAATTTTTTCAAGAATTATGATTTGTTCAAAAGTAATGGCGCCCGTTTGCCAAAAGGCGTCATCTTTTATGGTAGGCCCGGAACAGGAAAGACGCTATTTGCAAATGCTATAGTTAACGAATCTGGTGTTAAGGCGTTTCCTTTAACGACTGATAAATTTTACGATGAAAGTAATTCACCCATTGCAATAAGGTCCGTCTTTGATGAGGCAAGAGAAAATGCTCCTTCAATCATTTTGATTGATGAAGTGGATCAATTGATCCCATCATCTCTTGTAAATAATGGGACTGACAAACAAACCGCCACATTAAGAGCCTTATTGACAGAAATCGATCGCATAAAAGATGACGACATTCTTGTGATCGCTACTTCCAATAAAGATATCATCTATCTTCCACCAGCTTTAATTAGAGATGGCAGAATCGAAAAACACGTAAAAGTAGACTTACCAGATAAGGAAGAAAGGAAGGAAATCCTCTCTATATATCTTTCTAAAAGCAAAGTCTTTAAGGATATATCAATAGATGAACTTGCCTCATACACATCAAACTTTAGCGGAGCATCGCTATCTTGCTTAGTCAATGAAGTTCTCATTGATTGCATCACAAAAGGAAGAGATGCCACATTTGCAGATTTCCTTGAGCCAATTGAAACGATATCCTCTTCTGGAATTAAACAAAAAGAGACGAAAGACAACACTTCGACCATTTATCATGAGCTTGGACACTTCATATGTGATTACGCCCTTAATGGCAAGCTTGGGTTGATCAGTATTGTTCCTCACACCGGGAGCAACGGAAGGTATCGCTATGTTGAAAAAGAAAAGGCTAAGGGGCATGATTCTCTAACCGAATTAACCAATGAATGCGTTGTCGGAATTGGAGGATATACCGCTTGCAAAATATTCTTGAATGAACCATACATGGGAGCAAGCAATGACATTGATAAAATTACTGCTGTTTATAAATCCGTGGCTCAATCGGGCTTACGTGGAAACGCAGTTATGGCAACGTATCTTGTTTCGCTTAGCAATATCAATGGGACATTTAATGATGTAGATGGCGTTGTGGCTAAAGATTTCATCGCTTTCTTAAACGAATGTGAAGCAAAAGCTAGTGAAATCATTAATGCCAACAGACCATTAATAAATATTCTCTTTAACAAATTAAAAGACAAAAGCGTTCTTACATGCCAAGAAATTGAAGAAATAATAAACAAATATAAAACTTGTAAGTAAGAAATAACCATGCATTAGAGGCCATTTTATCGATGGCCTCTTTTCATCTAAATTAGTTTTATGAAAACTATTTTATATTTTCTTATAATCCGTATACAAAAACATTCAAAAACATACAATTGAATGTAAATGATTGACGATATTAAAATTTCGTTTTTATAATTTAAAAAATAGGAGAATAATTAAAATGGCAAACAATTTAGTACAATTCAGAATAGACGACGCTTCAAAAATACAAGCAGCAGTGATTTGCAATAAGCTAGGTTTGGATCTTCAAACATATATTCGTATATGCATAGCAAAACTTATTAATACTAATGGCATTCCTTTTGACATGGTTCTAGATAAGGAACAATCAGAAGGCATGAAGGCTCTTTTAGAAGCAGGTAGAATTTCCAGAGAAAATGGTAATTCTGAAATGACTTTAGACGAAATCAATGAAGAAATTAGGTTGGCTAGAGAAGAAGCTGATGCAAGAGAAGCTAAAAACAAATGAAGTTCTATGTAGTTGTTGATACTAACGTTTTAGTTAGTGCCGCTCTAAAACCGCTATCAAATCCAGGTGCAATTTACAAGTTGATTCAGGATGGTGTAATCATCCCCTTAATAAATGACGCAATTACAAAAGAATATTTGGATGTGTTGTCTCGTCGCAAGTTTAATTTACCAAAGGACGTCGTAGAGGAAATCGTAGAGAACATCTCCAAAAACGCTATCACGATAATTGAAGACCATATCGACACCCCTCTTCCTGATGAAAAAGATAGAGCCTTCTATGAAGTTACAATGAAATCAAACGAGGAAAGAGACTCCATGCTTGTCACGGGCAATATGAAACATTTCCCCGTTAAGCCTTTTATCGTAACTCCAAAAGAGCTTTGTGAAATTATATTTAGCACTATCAGTGAAGCATAATTTCATACAAACAAATTTAATGAAGGCTTTGAGCCTTCTTTTTGATATTTTCAGATAATGAAAAATTGAGACATTTTTAGAATGACCATATATCAATGATTTCTTTCAAACATGAACTAACGCATCACGCATTTTCTTTATTTCAAGGAAATGAAAACTTTAATATTTGCTCAAAAATCTACCAATAAATTGAAATGACTATAAAATTAAGAAATGACCAAAAGTTATTATGAATGACCAAAAAATATTGAAATGACCAAAAAAGCATATTATTTTATTTTTGCAGGAGGAAAAACTATGAACAATCCATTTAATATCACTTTTGGTGAGCTTCCAGCAAACATGATATCTAGAGAAAAAGATGTAGAGGTAATTAAAAAGGCTTTTTCCGGTGATAACCAAGAGTCGAAGGTTTACATAATTTCTGGTCCTCGCGGATGCGGCAAGACCGTGTTAATGACTTCTCTCATTAATGATTTTAAAGAAAAAGAGTATATCACTATCGATTTAAATCCATTTGAAGACCTTAATGAACAATTTGCAGTCAAACTTTATGAAGAAGGAAAACTTCAAAAATTATTTTTGCATCCAGAGTTCCCTTTTAATTTCAAAGGCATCTCGTTTAGTCTAAATGGTGATGTGGAAATTAAAAACGTTTCCACGTTGATAGATAAAATGCTTTCATATTTAAAAAAGAAAAAGAAAAGAGTTCTTATAACGATTGACGATGTTTCCTCAAATGATTACGTGAAGAGTTTTATCTTTGGCTTTCAACAAATGATTAGAAACAACTATGATGTGTTTTTGCTCCTAACTGGTTTATATGAAAATGTTTCAGAATTAGAAAGAAATAAGAGCTTAACGTTCTTTTTGCGCGCACCAAAACTAAACTTAGAACCTTTAAATATGTTCGAAATCGCTTATCTTTATAAGACCATTTTGAATTTATCGGAGGAAGAAGCGGTCAAATATTCTAAATTAACTAAAGGGTACGCTTATGGCTATCAATTGGTTGGATCTCTCTTATACAAGAATGGCAAAAATGCAAATATCCTTGATGAATATGATATGAAACTCATTAAAAATTCATATTCATTAACATG
>CAVKAU010000192.1:0-5253 GCA_963654035.1 bacterium
CACTGGTTCTGACACCGATGATGACGGAAATGTTACAGATGTTGGCAATGTAACAATAACCGATTCTTTATTTGCTTCTAAAACAAAGGGAGATGGAATTGATTCTGAAGGCGAAATCACAATCACCGATTCAACAACACATATCGAAACCGAAGGGACTTTCATTCTTTATGAAAAAGCTAACGATACCGATGGAACTCTTTATGAAGATTCACGCTATATCAAGAATGGCACATCATATAAAAAGATTGCCAGCGATGATATGAATGGATATTCAAATCGTTACTATCTTGAGCAAAAATGTAAGGGTATTAAGAGTGAAGGTGTTATAAAAATCTCTGGCGGAACGCATTATCTTTATACGACAGATGATTGCGTTGCTAGCGATACCTCTATTGATATCTTAGCTGCTGACTATACATTCTATACGCTCGATCAAGCCATTAACTCCGATCAAGCATTAAATATTGGTGAAGAATCAAGAAGCGAGAACACATCTTCCTTTATTGTAAGGATCTTTCATTCTTATGAGGGCATTCAAGGTGGAAACATCAATTTCTACGATGGCTATACCTATATTGTTGCAGAAGATGATGGAGTTAACGCCACAAGTGATACTGATGGCTATTCTATATCAATGAATTTCCATGAATATAGCACAGTCTGGATCAATGCTGAAGGAGATGGAATCGATAGCAATTCAAATGTAACAATGGATGGGGGAAATCTTTATGTCTTTGGTTCAACCTCTGGAGGAGATTCTTCCTTAGATTTTGATGGAAGCTTCACATACACTGGCGGAACAATCCTTGCTTTTGGCCAACAAGGAATGGTACAAACACCAAATACTAATTCCATCAACGTTCTCTCTTATAATCTTTCATCTTATTCAGCAAATACCATTATTACAGTTTCTAGTGATGATTATGAGTGGAGTGCAATTCTTCCAAAGAGTTATTCTAAGCTTAACGTTATTGTTGGATCGAGCAAGATTTCTTCTGGAACGACATATACCTTGTATGAGAATCCAACGACAAACGCAGCATATACAAACGGAGTATACGTTGGTGACAAATCTTCATCTGGTTCTTCGAGTATCAGCATTACCGCAACGAAAGGGCTTAGCAGCTATGGTTCTTCGCAAGGAGGACAAGGTGGTCAAGGAGGCCAAGGTGGACCTGGCGGAAGATAATAAATAACACAAACGCTAAATTTCAAAATTCTGAGATTTAACGTTTTTCTTTAGACCAATATCATCACTAAAATATTGTTATTCGGAAAAAACGTAGAAATCTACATAATTTTCGAAAATGACAAACCGGAAAAACGCAAAAGACAATTCGATGCCAAAAACAAAAAAAACGCTAATACACCTGAGATTCATGGGGGATTTAACGTTTTTTGATTAATTAGGACTGATAATATTTTTCTCTCTTTTCGTCTTCTTTATCAAAGAAAGCTAAGAGACCTTCATATGCTTGGTCCGTATATAACGACTTTATTTCAAGAATGATTTTTACTTTTTTGTTTTTTATATGAGGGGCGAAGAAGTCGCTAAAGAAAACATAATCAAGGTAGCTGTTCACATAAATCTTTTTTGGAAGAGAGCGATCTTTAAGGCTCTTCGATAATTTAGAACACAGATCGTCAAGTGGACGCAAATTCTTCGCCATGCCCATTTGGTTAAAAACTATCTTGCCCGTTTTATGATCGCAAAGAATAGCGACAAAAGGGAAATTCATGCAACGTTTGTTGAAAGGCGATTCCGGTATAGGCCTAGGAATCACTCTTAATGTAGCTTCAAGCGCACCAGCCTTATCAAATTTAAGGCTCACATCTTTGTAAGTGACTTTGTCAAAATCATCAAAAATATGTTCCATAGAACGAGTTATGTCTTTCTTCATGACCGTAAAAGGTCTTTTTGCCGTAAAAACATCATAGTAGAAATCATCGGTAATTTCTTTATGCTCTGACGTTTCAAAAGAAGGAAGAACATTATTTACAATCTTTAAATAGCTTATAGCTCTAATAGCTATAGACTTAGGAAGATAGCAGTTCATAAAGCCTCCACCCATTAAAAGACAGGAAGTGACCGAATTGTCATCGCCATAAGGGTTTTTACCAAAGCCATATCCGCAATTGTTATCTTTTTCAAAATAAAACGAGAGAAGATTCGCTAAAGCGTTATTTGTCCCTGGATCGATATTCAACATATCTTGGTTTTGAATCGCAATGAACGTTCTAGAAAATGACTCGCCAGGATAGAAACTAATTCCTTTAATTTCTGATGTTTTGCCTATAAAGTCGAATGAAACAGGTTCATATTCGTTATAAATATGAAAAAGAACTCCGTCTGAATATCTTTCTTCGTAATGAGCCTTTCTAAGTATCATTACCTGTTCCTTAATGGTTTTGTACATTTCAGGTGTTGCTTCAGCTTCTTTTATGCCAAAATGCCTAGAAAATTCAGTAATCTCAGAGGAAATGCTAAGAATGATTTCATTAAACCACTCCTGATCTAAATTAGCATTATGAATTGTTTCTAACCACCTTTTATTAGAGTAAGCAGAAGGCACTTTTGGGAAAATATCAATATGTTTCTTACGAAAAACACGTTTGGCAATATCAAAATGCTCGTCAGTATCATACAAAGGAATTATCTCATCGCTCTCATCAAAAATTGAAACGTCAACATTCGCATCAACGAAAACCTTCCTTTTCCTAGAATAGAAGATTGACACTTTAGGATTATTGGCTAAAAGCTTTCCAACCTGTTCGATATCTATCATTTCCCAAACTCCTTTTTTATATTCTATCAATTGTGAAACTATAAAGTCTTTAATAAGCTCAAATAATTAGAAGAAGTTATCATTTAATGCTATTCTCAATATATGAATAATCTCGATGAATTAAATAAAATCAAAAGCTGGATTAAAAAAGATACGCGTATCGTATTTCTTGGCGGAGCAGGAGTATCGACATTGAGTGGCATTCCAGATTTCCGTTCGCCTAAAGGGCTATACAAAATCAAAAACAAATACGGCTTACCCGCTGAAACTCTTCTATCACATACTTTTTTCATTAAACATCCCGAAACGTTTTATGATTTTTATTGGAATTTCATGGTCTATGAAAATGCTAAGCCAAATAAAGCGCACATAGCATTAGCAAAATATGAAAATCATGGAGGCCATATCGAAATATTGACTCAGAATATCGATGGTCTACATCAAGATGCCGGCTCTAAAAGAGTTTATGAATTACATGGTTCAACAAAAAGATATTACTGTACTGAATGCAACAAAATGTACTCGCTTGATCAAATAGAGAAGAAGGGGATTCCTCATTGTTCATGCGGAGGAATATTAAAACCAGATGTCGTTTTGTACGAAGAGTCATTAGATGAAAATGTTTTGTACGCTTCGGTGAATGCACTTAGATATTCAGATATACTAATTGTTGGTGGAACTTCATTAAATGTTTATCCAGCCGCAGGGCTCATCTATGAATTTGGCGGCTCTCATAAAATACTAATAAATAAAGAAACGACACCATTAGATTCTTTCTTTGATGAAGTGCTTCATGAAGATATAGGCGAAACGTTGTCATATATGCTTAATTAATGGCAAGATGTGAGGCATTCAATCTTGCTTTTTATTACTTTCAATCAAACCTAGAAGTTTAGAAGTAGACCTAGAAGTGCCTAGAAGTAAACCTAGAAGTGCCTAGAAGTATTTTTAATTTTATGCTAATATTTTTATAGGAGGCCAGCGGATGAAATTTGAAGAATTATACCCAGGAGTTAATCTTGAAACAGAAAATGTCGAATTCAAAGGAATATTAAGTGAGGGAAAGGCAGAAAATGGTGACTCATTAACTGTGACGTGGTTAAAAACGATTGCTGCTTTTGCTAATTCTGATGGCGGAAAATTATATGTTGGCGTCGAAGATAAGGCGCATAAAATCGTTTCTTTAGATCATGAAAAAGCGGATAAACAGGTTTTGTTATTACAAAAAGAAATAAAGCAAAGACTTGAACCGCAAATTGCATACAAGATTCATCCATTGCCAATTAAGGGAGAGGAAACACGTTATATTATAGAAATCGTAGTTTCCCCTTCACCAACTAAGCCTGTATTTCTTCATGATAGAGGCGCAGCTTTAGTTTTCATCCGTAACTTTGCCTCAACGAGGTTAGCAACATCAGAGGAAATGAGAAATCTAGTTTTATTCAGTGAACAAATAAGCTTTGATTCTTTACTTACGGATAAAAAATATTCGGAAACGGATTTTACCACTCTTCAAAATGCAGCATTTGTCAAAACAAACAATAAGTTATCAATTAAGCAATTAATAAGCGTTGGTTTTTGCGATTCAAATCTAAACTTATCAAAGGGGGCTTTACTTTTTGGTGATGCATATTCTTCAAATCTAACAAGGATAGATGTTTCTTTTTATCCATCGATAAATAAAGGCGAGAGATTAATTTTTGCGCCAAAAACTTTCACTGGATCAATAGTAAAAGTAATCGATGATGCGACCGAATATATAATGTCTCATTCAGATACGGTATGGAAGAAAACCGCTAATGGGCGTGAAAATATAGCTTCTTTCCCAGAAAGATCGCTTCGTGAAGGAATAAGCAATGCCTTATGCCATAGAAATTATTATCTTACGACTTCAATCATCGAAATTGATGTTTTCGTAGATAGGCTCGAGATTGTTTCACCAGGTTCTCTACTCGGTTCGCAAAAATTAACTAAAGAGAAAAATCTTTGCAGCATTACCCCAAAAAGAAGAAATGAAGTAATAGCTAGAACATTAGAAGCGATACATTACGCAGAAAATAAAGGTAGTGGATTCGATTTAATCGAAGAAGAATATCATTCAGTTAATGATGTTCATAAACCATTTATCAGTTCAGATCAAAATGCATTCAGTCTTACCTTGCCTAACTTGAATTACGTTAAAGGGGTAATCGATGAGACAAACGACACGCCTGACGTCTTCGTGAATGATGTTGCAATCACGGAAAGAGATTTAAAAATATTATCTTTCTGTTATGTAAATAGAAGAAGCTCGGCGGAAATAGCTAAGATGCTAGGCCTGACGTCTTCGACGTACTTTAGAAATAATGTTTTAGGCAAGCTAGTAAAAGGCAATTATTTAATCTTAGATGAGAGCTTTGCATATCCTACGTACGTGTCCAATCACAATCTAGTTAAACTAGTTGAATAAGACCTAGAAGTTTAG
>CAVKAU010000193.1:0-5873 GCA_963654035.1 bacterium
AGATAACATTGATGAAAAAATAAGTGATTATCGAACAAAAATAGAGTTTTTAAGCAAAAGACCATTCTTTTTAAAACCATCATCCATATACTCAGAAATGAAAAAAGATGTATTTGATAAGAGCGTGTTATTAACGAAATCATTGAGAAATACTTTAATATTAGAAAAAAATAATATTGAAGCGTTAAGAAAACGATTGAATTCATGTAATCCAGATAACATCGTGAAAAAAGGATTCTCCATAACGACTGATGAAGAAGGAAACCCGCTTACATCGATAAACAATATAAGGCAAGGACAAAGGATTAAAACTAAGCTAAAAGATGGTATAATATCATCAGAAGTCCTTAGAAAGGAATGACAAATGGAAGAAGGAAAGACCTTTAAAGATAAAATGAATCGTTTAAACGAAATCGTCGACAAAGTAGAAAATTTCACCCTTTCTTTAGAAGAATCGCTTAAACTTTATGAAGAAGGAATGAATTTAATTAAGGATTTAGTATCAACTTTAGATGATGCTGAAAAGAAAGTTGAAAAACTTACGATGAAATCTAATTAAAACACATTTAATAAAGTTGATATTTAGTAAAATATTAGTAGTTATTTAGTATAGTAAAATGAATAAATTCGATTTAAAAAACATAAAAAATCCTAATTTTGTGAAGGATCTCGATTATGATTCCTTAAAAGTCTTAGCAAGAGATATTAGGAATGAAATAATTGATGATACTTCTATAAATGGCGGTCACCTATCAAGCAATTTAGGGATTGTTGAAATAACAATTTCTCTGTATAGAGTTTTCGATTTCCCCAAAGATAAGTTGCTTTTCGACGTCGGCCATCAATGCTATACTCACAAAATTCTTACCGGAAGAAACCTCTCAAGGCTAAATTGTGCCAATGGTCCCGCAGGTTTTATAAAAATGAAGGAATCTGCTTATGACTGTTTTGAAGCAGGACACAGTTCGACGGCGCTTTCTGCTGCAGAAGCTTTTGCTATTGCTAGGGACTTAAGGGGCGAACAACATGAAGTTGTGGCGGTTATTGGCGACGCTTCGTTAGCAAACGGGCTTTCTTTTGAAGCTTTAAACAACATTGTTTCGCGGAAAAACAAAGTTATCATCGTTTTAAATGACAATAATATGTCTATTTCTAAACCGGTTGGGGGATTAGGCGATTCGTTAAGACAACTATCTCCATATTACGAAAAGAATGCGTCTGATAAGGTTTTACACAGCGAAAGCGATCACCCATTCAATGTTTTTGAAAACATCGGTCTTGAATACATTGGTCCAGTCGATGGTCATGATATGAAGGCCATCGATGAAGCTTTCAAAAAAGCCAAACAGTCAACAAAATCCGTTGTTGTGCATGCTTATACTAAAAAAGGCAAAGGCTATAAATTTGCTGAAGAAGATAGTGACGGCGATTGGCATCATGTCGATTCTTTTGATGTTAATACCGGAAAACCGATTAACTGCCACGAAGGAAAAATATCTTTATCAAAATACATTGGCGATGCAACCAGTGATATCTTAAGAAAAAACGATAATACGGTATTAATTACACCTGCAATGATCAAAGGCAGTTATTTGGATAAGGCTTTTGAGGAGAACCCAACTAAATGTTTTGATTTAGGGATTTCCGAAGAGCATGCCGCTGTTTTTGCTGGCTCAATTGCCTTAACTGGAATACATCCTATTCTTTGCATGTATTCAACATTCTTGCAAAGGGCATATGATGAAATATCCCATGATTGCGCAAGAATTAACGCTGATATGACGATTCTTGTCGATAAAGTAGGGTTAATTGGCAAAACTGGTGACACACATATGGGGATATACGACGAGGCTTTCCTGAATAGCATTCCAAACGTTACCATTTCTATGCCGGCAAATATAGCTGAAGCTAAAGCATTGCTATCTATGTCTCTAGAAAAAGGCAGAGGCGTTTTTGCAATCAGATATTCGGGTTCTGAGCCTTTCGAGGATGGTGCAAATATAGATAATAGCAAAGATAATATAGAATTTTCTAAATGGAAGATCATTCATAAAGGAAATGATAAATCATTGGCGATTATCGCTGTTGGACCACACGGAAAAGAACTGTTTGATAGGATTTTATCCGAAGGCAAATTTGACGGATTGCTAGTTAATGCAATTTTTCAAAATCCTCTTGATGAAGATGAATTGTTAGAAATCGCAAAGCACAAAACCGTTATTCTTTACGATGCTTATGGTACTAAAAATGGTTTTACAAATTCAGTAAAAAATTACTTATTTGATATTAAATTCTCTGGAAACTTTTTCTCTTTTTCGTTGCCCAACGCCTTCATAGAACATGACACTTTAGAAAATCAAGAAAATAAATTCGGTGTATCGGTAAACCATGTTTTCGATTTCATCGATAAAAATCATTATTTTTGTTAACATTTTACGCTCATTAAAAATATAATATAAACATGAGCAAGGTTATAATGCACATTGATCTTAATGCATTTTTTGCAACATGCGAAGAAATTAAGAACCCCACATTAATCGATAAGCCGGTAATCGTATGTTCAGAGTCTTCAAGAGGAGTTGTATCAACGGCTTCGTATGAAGCGAGGAAATACGGTGTGCATTCTGCTATGCCATATTTTGAGGCGAAAAAATTATGTCCGAATGGTATTTTCGTTAAACCTGATTTTGGCTTTTATGAAATGATGTCTCGTTCTTTCTTTTCGTTCTTGAAACGTTATTCTCTAATCATTGAAGAAGCATCAATCGATGAAGGGTATGTCGATATGAGCGAAGCTTGTAGAAACGTCGCCGATCCCGAAGAATATTTTAGACAGATAATCTTAGATTTAAAAAATGAAACGGGTTTGAAATGCTCAATAGGCGTCGCTCCAACGAAGTTTTTAGCCAAAATGGCTAGCGACATGAAAAAACCGATGGGAGTTACGATCATTTATCGAAGAAACCTTAACGACTTGCTTTATCCATTGCCAATCGAAACTTTTTTCGGAATCGGAAAGAGGATGGCTTCAAAATTAAACGAAATAGGCATCAAAACGATTGGTGATTTAAAAAAAGAAATCGATTTTGGGAACGACAAAATAAAAAAATTATTTGGTAAATCCTATATTAATGTAGAAAAAGAAATAAATGGCTACGGCGATGATAACGTTGATTCAACCAGGCATGATCCTAAATCCTTAGGCCATAGCGAAACATTTCCTTTTGACACTAACGACACTTACTTTATTGAAATGAAGATAAAGGAATTATCCTATGAGATTTCCGAAGGGATAAAAAGAGATAAAAGAAAAGGCAAAACAATCGTCTTAACCGTCAAAGACGCCGATTTCAAGGTTCACAGCAAATCTGTCTCCGTACCTGAAGGAATTGATGATAAAGATGAAATATATTCAACAGCCGTAAAACTGTATGAGCGTAATTATTTAGGCATGATTATCAGACTTATTGGCGTCACAATACAATCTTTATACGATCCTTACGAAGAAAACACTCAAATGAATTTTTGGAATTTTTCTAATTACGAAAAAATGGATCAAACCAAACTTTTAGTAAGCGAGTTAAACAGAAAAATGAAAACTCCGGTCCTAAAACTAGCTAATGAGGTAAAAAAGAATAATGGAAATAAATGAATCGCTGGATTTCTTTATAAAGCATCTTCGCACAGAACGAGGAGTTTCTGAGATAACGGTAAAAAATTACCGAGAGGACTTCAAAATTTTCCTTGAGAATTTTCCAAACATCAAAGATACATTCGACCTTGATGGGAACATGCTACAAGAATTCGTTATCAAACAAGATGAAATGTCTAGATCTTCATCGACAATCCTAAGAAGGTTTAGTTTTTTGAAAAATTATCTTTCGTTTTTGCGAGATGAAAATCTTTTTGAAGGAGAGTTGCCCCAA
This sequence comes from bacterium, assembly GCA_963654035.1. GTDB lineage: Bacteria > Bacillota_I > Bacilli_A > RFN20 > CAG-826 > UBA4951. The sequence continues at coordinate 3,927 of CAVKAU010000193.1, forward strand.
GTAGATAAGCCTAAATCATCCAAAAGGCTTCCTTTTGTACTCTCGAACGAAGAAATTGATGAATTGTTGGACGCTCCGGATATAACAAAAGATAGCGGAATGAGAGATAAAGCAATGCTCGAGTTGATGTATGCCACGGGATTACGCGTTTCCGAATTACTTTCCTTGCAATTTAAAAACGTAAATATGCAAAACTCTATGATTAAGGTTTATGGAAAAGGGAATAAAGAGCGAAACGTGCCGGTTTCAGACTTTGCGTTGGACTACCTAAGAAAATATATTGAAGGTCCAAGAAAAAGAAATATTGGTGCTAAAAAAACGCAGCTAATATTTTTAAACAGGGATGGAAAAGAAATATCGAGGACCTATTTCTATATGCAAATTAAGCGTTACGCAGAGCAAAAAGGCATTGATAGTTCCGTTTCGCCACACACGCTGAGGCATTGTTTTGCCACCCATTTGCTAGAAAATGGCGCATCATTACGAGCAGTACAAGAAATGCTAGGTCATGCAAATGTCGCAACGACTCAAATTTACACAGAAGTTTCAAGCAAACGAATTATGTCGGCATATGATTTGTATGCCAGTCGAAAATAAAATATAATTTTATGTTGGAAAACGAGTTATCTTTTTGCTAACAAAGGAGACAAAAAATGAAATTCAAAAGAATATTCTTGATTGTTGCCGATAGCGCTGGAGTCGGAGAAGAACCAGACGCAGATAAATTCGGCGATGTTGGATCGAATACGTGGGCTCACGCAGCTGAATCTATCGGTGGCTTAAACGTTCCTTTTATGGAGAATTTTGGAATTGGCGAGCTCGACGACATCAAAGGCGTTAAATCAGTAAAAAATCACCGAAATAGTTATTCGTTGCGTTGCCGTGAAGCTTCAAACGGAAAAGATACATTAACCGGACATTGGGAAATGATGGGAATTTTAACCGAGGAACCGTTTAAAACCTTCACAGATGCTGGATTCCCTAGGGAACTTATCGATGAACTCGAAAGAAAAACCGGCCATAAAATAATAGGAAATTACGCCTCGAGTGGAACGGAAATTTTGAAAGTCTTAGGCGAAGAACAAAAAAGAGACAATTCGCTAATCGTTTATACATCATCTGATTCCGTACTTCAAATTGCTGCGCATGAAGAAACAACAGGGGTTCAAGAATTGTATCGTTGTTGTGAAATCGCTCGCGAAATATGCCTTAGGCCCGAATATCGTGTTGGTAGAATCATTGCTAGGCCCTTCATTGGCGAGGACAAAAACACATTTAAACGCACGGCAAATCGCCATGATTACGCTTTGAAACCACCGCACAAAACCGATATGGAAATTCTTAAAGATAATGGTTTTATGACTAGTTGCGTAGGAAAAATCTCTGACATCTTTGATATGGCTGGGGTCACTAAAACCGTTCATACAATTTCCAACATGGATGGTATGGATAAAACAATCGAACAAGTCAAAAACGATAATTGGGAGGGCCTGTGTTTTGTAAACCTAGTCGAATTCGACTCAGAATATGGCCATAGAAGAAACGCACCTGGTTATGCAAGAGCTTTAGAAGATTTCGATAAACGCATAGGGGAGATGATGAAAGTCATGCGCGAGGATGATTTATTAATGATAACCGCGGATCATGGCAACGATCCAACGTTCAAAGGAACGGATCATACAAGAGAAAAAATACCTTTATTAGTTTATTCTCCAAACATTAAAAATGGACGTTATTTAGATGAAAGAGCAACATTCTCTGATATAGGTGCGACTATCTTAAAGAATTTCGGATTAGTCAGAAGCGAAGAACTAATTGGCGAACCGATTAATGAAATTCTTGACTAATAATTAAATTTTTATCCTAAAAGGTTGGGATTTGAGATCCCAACCTTTTTTATTTATTTTAAATTCATAGAAATTGACTGTTTATTAAATAGGTATAAAA
>CAVKAU010000194.1:0-3725 GCA_963654035.1 bacterium
CCCTATCTTTCATTGCTTTCACCCAAGGAGATCTATGAGCATTACCGCTTGTCTTTTGCTCAAAAAAAGAAGGAGTTTTTACTGCTTATTTGCTATGACAAAAGAAAAAGGATAAGGAAAGAAAGGATAATTTTCGAAGGGGATGAGAATCAGGTTTGTGCTTCCATGAAAGTAATTCTTGCCGAAATATCAAACTTATCCTTTCCATTCTTTATCTTATTGCACAATCATCCTTCTGGAGTTCCGCTTCCTTCTAATGGCGAGGTGGAGTTTACTGTTAAGCTGAAAGAAAAATCATATCTTTTAGGCAACAAACTGTTAGATCATATAATCGTGGGGAATAATACATATTTTTCCTTCAAAGAAAATGGATTAATCGATTAGAAATGGTGGGCGCAAACGAAAAAACTAATATGTATCTTTTCGGTGGGGAAAAGAATATTCATAATGAGATTTTTCGTCTTGCTAATAATGCAATTAATCATTGTTTTCTATGAAAAAAGTAGTATATTAATACACGTTGTGACGCTCCTTAGCGCCTCAACCGCATTGAAATGGCACAAAACATGAGCAATCAGGCCACTAAAGCGAGTAATAGACAAAAGGAGGATTATGCATGTACGCAATCGTAGAGACTGGCGGTAAGCAAGTTAAAGTTTCTGTCGGCGATAAAGTTTACGTCGAAAAACTTGATGCTGAAGCTGGAAGTGAAGTAACTCTCGATAAAGTCCTTTTCGTCGGTGGTGAAAAAACAATTGTCGGAAAACCATATGTTGATGGTGCCAAAGTTGTTGCCAAAGTCGAAAAACAAGGATTAAACGAGAAAATCACCGTTTATAAGTACAAGGCAAAGGCCAATGTCCGCAAAAAACAAGGACATCGTCAACCTTATACTTGCTTAGTTATCGAAACTATTAATGCCTAATGATTCACGCTGTTTTTGTAGATCAAAATAAAAAAGTTAAGTCGCTTGAGGTTAAAGGGCATGCCGGAAGTGGCCCATACGGTCATGACTTGGTTTGCTCAGCGATTAGCAGCATAATGCTTGGCGGTCTCAATAACCTCCAAGATGGTGATGATCATTACAAAATCGAAGTGAAGGAAGGCTATGTGTATCTTGAAGCTCTTAAGGAAGTTTCAGAGCACGATCAGATCGTTCTCGAGACAATCGAGAAACAAATTGAAAGCGTTGCAGTCTCCTATCCGAAGAATGCAAAGCTAGAAAGGAAGCACAAATGAATTTCGTCATTGATTTGCAATTATTCGCCTCTAAAAAAGGTGTATCTAGCACAAAAAACGGCCGTGATTCAGCTGGCCGCAGATTAGGCGCAAAAGTCGGTGATGGACAACACGTTATCTCTGGTAATATCTTATATCGCCAAAGAGGAACTAAGATTCGTCCAGGAGCAGGCACGAGAATCGGTGGTGACGACACAATTTATGCCGTCATTGAAGGTATCGTGAAATTTGAGCGCGTTTAAAAAAACGGAAAGAAAGTTTCTGTTTATCCTATCGAAGCCAAATAAACTTACTGCTAATCTAGGCTCCTGGAAAAAGGAGCCTTTTTGTTTTAATAAAATGATGTTTAATTTATAATGTTAAAGTATGAAAATTGATTTTATTTTTCCTGTGAAAAATCAGACTGCAAAACTGCTTAAGAACTTAACCGAAAAAGGCATTCCTTATTTCGATTCTTTAGGTGTCGCTTATGATGTTATCATCGTTTCGGACGCTTCGAATGAGGCAGAGCAAAACGCAATGGTTGAGGGAATGAAAAATATGCCGTTACAAGTCAAATTGCTCCCGTATGAAAATATTCCTGGCAAAGGACATAATGTCAAAAAAGGCATTTTGGCTGCAAATGGCGATTACATTTGCTTTATGGACGCAGACTTTGCCACAGATATTCATATTCTCGATAAAATTTTGCCTATTATCGGAAAATATGACGGAATAATTGCGACTAGACATGCTAAGGATTCTAATATAACAACCAAGCAAACGATTGTAAGAAGACTAACGTCTTGGGGTTCGCGTTTCATAATCCGCCATAAATTTCACTTAAAAGGAATTACTGATACCCAATGTGGTTTTAAAGTATTTAACAGAAAACTTGCTCAAGAAGTAGCAAAAAGGCAAATAACAAATCAATTTGCTTTTGATGTTGAATATATTTATTTTTATCAACTAAATGGATATACGATTAAAGAAATTCCAACAACATGGACCGATGATCCTGCTTCAACGATTTCTTCGGTCGTAAAAACGTCTTGGAAATTCTACAAAGATTTGCTGAAGATAAAGAAAAATAAGAAAAATTATATTTTGAGTTCTTCTGAAAAAGAAGCACTTAATAAAACCCTCAAGTCATAAACGGAGGACAAATATGCTCATAGATCGTTGCGTAATAGAAGTTAGAAGTGGTAAAGGTGGAGATGGAGCTATCTCATTTTTACAAGATAAACATACAACAAAAGGCGGGCCTGATGGCGGAAACGGCGGTAGGGGAGGTTCCGTTTATTTTATGGCAAAAAAGAATTTGAACACGCTATACAATTTCAGACACTCAAGAACAATTATCGCTGGTGATGGTGAAAAAGGTTTGAAGAAGAATATGTATGGGCATGCTGCTGCCGATGTTTATGTTGAAGTTCCTTGTGGAACGATTATCACCGAAGAAAAAACTGGCCGAATTTTAGCTGATCTTCATGAAGAAGGGCAACAGGTTTGTGTCGCCAAAGGTGGTAGAGGCGGCCGGGGAAACGCTTGCTTTAAATCATCGAGGCATCGTATTCCTCGTATTGCCGAAAATGGGCATCCCGGCGAGAAAAAACGCTTAATTCTTGAACTAAAAATGCTTGCCGACGCTGGATTAATAGGGTTTCCGTCCGTTGGAAAATCAACCTTTTTAAACGTTGTCACTAAAGCTAATGCCGAAACGGCTGATTATCCCTTTACAACAATTGTGCCAAATTTAGGTGTCGCTTATCTTCCTGACGAAAGAAGCTTTGTTTTGGCCGATCTTCCAGGTTTAATCGAGGGAGCCCATCAAGGAAAAGGCCTAGGAATTACTTTTTTAAGGCACATCGAAAGATGCAGAGTTCTTGTTCATATGGTTTCGATGGATGGTGAACGTGACCCTTATAATGATTATTTGATAATTAATGAAGAACTTAAGGATTATGGCGCGGATTTGGAAAAAAGACCACAGATAGTCGTAGCAACAAAGATGGATTGTGAAGGCGCTAATGAAAGGAAGGAAGAATTTGATAAAAAATTGGGATTTGTTTCTTACCCACTTTCTTCTTTAACTCATAAAGGCATTGAAAAATTGCTTTATAAGATGGCTGATTTAGTCGATAGTACGCCACTATTCCCTATAAAAGGCATAACTGAAGAAGCTGAAATGAAAATCTATGACGCTCATGAAAACGCAACCGAAAATTATTTTGTTTTAGCTGATGGAAAAGGCTCTTGGATTCTTAAAGGAGATAATCTCGAAAAGCGTGCTTCTTTAATAAACACCTCAACTGACGAAGGAGTTGAACAACTGATCAAATTGCTTAATTCCGTTAATGTTGATGATAGATTAAAAAAGGCGGGAGCCGTTGATGGTGACACGGTTTCTATTTGTGGATTTGAATTCACGTACACTGAATGATTTTACTTTTTTTGCAATAACATCGAATGTTTGAAATAAATGTATATAATTTACCTATATGTAT
>CAVKAU010000195.1:0-7104 GCA_963654035.1 bacterium
ATCCACTCATGCAGAAGTTTCTCGAAATCGTGTAGAAGTAGTGATGGGCGATTTCTCTCGCTCTTTGCCAAAGGTATCCGTCTTTTTCTTTGATAAGATAATTTTTCATATCAACGGTGCCCCTGGTTTCATCATTGTTGAATTGATCAATGCCAGCTGCGACAGATTCCTTCGTGTAAAGATAGTGATTAGTTCCTTTTGAGGAATCGGTCATGGCCGTTCCTTTGAAGCCCCATTCATTTCTAAGAACCGTGGTCATTGTTGCATAATCCATTGAAACAGTTCTTAATCCTACACGTGAATTGCTTGTCATTGTTCCTAAGGATTGACCTTTGGTGAAGGAACCCTCAAAGCCTTTTAACGGTCCTTGGCGATAAGCTTGCTCTCGCATGATAGTCGAACAGCCATTTCTCCAAACTTCTTGGTCATTGGCGCAGAAATGCTTAACGTATGTTGTTAAGCCTTTGTCTTGAGCCGCTTTTGTTTGAACCGCTCCAGCAAGATAAGAGAGTGTCGTGTCTTCAGAGTAATATTCAAAGTTCCTTCCGGCATAAACGGTTCGATGCATGTTTGCGCCAAACCCATAAACGCCATTCTGACCAGAATACATGCCATCTTCGGCCATGAATTCGCCACGTTTTTTAAGTAATTCATCATTATAGGTTGAGGCGGCTAAGTTTTCGCATACGTGGGAGAAGCCAGTATTTGCTTGAATGCCATCAGGTCCATCGGCGGCAGAATTATCTGGACAACCATAATCAGTTAATCCGGTGTTGCCAAACTTCTCTCCCGCTATATCAGCTAATTGAGAAGGCGTTAATTGATCGATATACGTATCCCATTTTTCGGATTCATAAGGTTCGTCAACAAGCTCTGCTAGCATCATTGTTTCTTCGTATTTTTGAGAATATTTGAAGGAAGAAATGTCAGGTGCATCATCTGGCTTATTGTATGTATGGCCATCAATGATTGTTTTTTCTTCATCTGTAGCGCCTAAGCCTACATAACGGACTGGATATGTATTCCAATCATCGCGTGTTAAGTAGGTTATCGTGTTCTCTTCGAAGTAATTTAAGTCGATGTCTTCGAATTGGTTCGAGACAATGACGTTTTCATTTTCGTGACTCTTAGCGTGCGTTAGATTATCTAAATTTGCCAAATTGTCTACCACGACTTTCGAGACGTCTCCATTAACTCCGTTTCCGTTTGCATCAAAGAGACCCGTTTTCCCCTTCTTTGCTAAAACGTTATTCAAGGCATCATGAGCATCATCACCTATTGCAAAGTAATAGTCACCCTTATCAAAGGTGTAGCAGCCTTTTTTCGAAGTGTCCGCTCCATTTGTGGCATTTTGGTCATAAGTGGCAAACACATAATCGTCCACGGTGATTGTGACTGTGTCTTTTTCGCCTTTAGCAAGTTCCTTCGTTTTGCCATATCCAACAAGTTGAATGGCAGACTTTGCGGCTTGCCCCCTTTCATAAGGCAAAGAAGCATATAGCTCAACGGTATTTTTTGACTTTCCACTATAGGAAGACGATCCGTTGTTTGTTACTGTGACTTTAGCTGTGACCGTATGAGTGTTTTTGTCCCATTTTAAAGAATCAAGACTTTGAGAGAATGAAGCATAAGATTTACCATAGCCAAACGTATAATCCATCTCTGCGGCATAATCCCAGGAGAAAGAAACATATGCCCCTTTAGAAGAGGTGGCGTTATTGATGCCAAGAATTTGATCGTTATAGCGCGTTTCGTAGTATTTGTATCCAAGATAAATATCTTCAGCATAGATAAGATATTTGGATTGAGCTGACGCAGTTATGTTATTCCAATTGAATGAGCCATAATTTCGCATTGCTGGAGCGCTTAACGAATTTGTGGCATAAGTATCGGCCAATCTTCCAGAAGGATCTGCTTCTCCGACAAGAATGTTAGCCACGCCTTCAAAGCCAGTATAACCAGGGATGCCAACCCAAAGGCATGCGTCAACGCCAAGTTCTTTTAATTCGCCTATTTCCATCGGGTTGACGGTGTTTAGCAAGACAATCACTTTTTTAAACACCTTGGAATCAACGGCAAGTTTGATGACATCTCTTTCTTCTTGGTGAAGGGCAAGCATGCGAATTCCCGAGACATCAACTGGGTCGCCATTTTCATCAACCGCATTATCCTGGTTGGAGTCTCCTCCGGCACATAAGTCTTGCTGTTCGCCTGAATATCTGCCCAAGACAATAATGGCTGCATCGCCATATTCTTTGAAAGAATTCTTCATCTCATCATCATAGAAAGATGATGGAACCTCGCCTATGTCTCCCCTAGCGCGTTTGACTGGGGATGCCTTTAAAGCGTCATAAACCGTATCGTTGATCGAATAATTTTGCGCTTTAAGAGCTTGATAAAGGGATATTGCGGAAGATTCTGTTGTGGTTGAACCTCCAGAGCCTCCTTTAAAAATGTTATCGGCAGACGTTCTTCCTAACAAAGTCACCTTTTTGCTGGTTCCTAAAGGAAGGGCATTATTCTCATTGAAGAAAAGAACAGAACCTTCCTCTTGGGTTTTGATTTCGTTTTCTTTTTCGGCTTTACGCATCTCCTCAAGCGAAGAATATGCGCTTTGCTTAGTGTTTTTTTCACCGGTGATTCCCAAAGCGATATCAACTTGCCCTGAATTCTCAAAGGCTAATATTGAGGCAAAGGCCGACAGTGACAAAACCATAACGCCTATGGCCGCGCCTCCTCTAAAATATCTAAATTTCATCTATGAATCCCCTTTATTAATGAATTTGAGCGCTTAATTCAAGATAATCAAAAGATGCGGTAGTTGTGGTTAGAGAAATTTCTTCTTCGGCGAATTTCGTTGCGTTCAAATAATCCTCGCCGTTCTTATAAATGATCGTTTTCTCACCAGTTGCTCTATCGGTTGTTGCAGTGGCATTAGACATCTCTTCCGTCCAATTGGCTGAATCAATGAAATAAGCTGCATCATAGGTGAGAGCTGCTCTTGTTGGAACTTTAAGAGTCAAATCAATCATCGTCTCGTCTAATTCGTTTGTTTTCGCTTCATATGTTCCGTAGAAATCTTGGATATAGTTAGCGCGATCTGATCCTGTGGCCTCGTTGCCCTCTTCTGGTAAATATAAGCCAGAGAAAGTGGATGATAAAATGCTTGCGCGATATGTTCCATCATCATACGTTTCAATATAATCATGAACGAATGTTGTCGTGTAATAATTATATGTTGGGCGATGGTTCATATAAATTAGGTTTGCTGGTGAAAGATATGCTCCTTTAAGACCATATGTCTCCTTAGAAACCGTGACGGAAGGATTTTCTTCTCCTTCCTCTCTAAGGTTGAAGTAATCAAAAGAGGATGTAGACGTTGTTATAGAAACTGTTTTCTTAGCAAAGGCTTCGGAAGCTAAATAAGTTTCAGCCGTGTATTTTGTATCGGAGACGTTGCCATAAGAATCCGTTGAAACAGCTTGGGACATTGAATCATTCCATTGAGCAGTATCAACGAAATATTGGCAATTGTAGGCATTCGTTAAGCGTGTTGGGGTTTCCAATGTGATATCAAGCATCCCATCATCTAAATCATTAACCTTTGATTCATATTTTCCATAGAACTTTTTAACGTAGTTTTCTCTTTCTGACCCTGTGGCATCATTGCCCTCTTCTGGTAAATTCAAACCGGAATAACTCATGGAAGTTAAGGTAAAAACATATGTTCCGTCGGAATACGTCTCAAGTCCTTCGAAATGGAAGGTAGTAAGGTGGTAGTTGTATGTTGGGCGGAAATTGTTGTAGGAGAATTCGGCTCCGGTTAAATAAGAACCAGTAAGTTTTCTTTCTTCCTTTTCTTCTTTAGAACTTGAGGTTATTTCAGAAGAAATGGGATTTGCTGATGAATTATCCCCTTTCTTTCCTTCGTCCTCTCCGCATGAGGTTAATGTTAAAAGAGCGCTAAGACTCATTAACATCGTGAGTGTCAAAATCTTTTTCATTTTTATGTTTCCTCCAAAATTTTGAGTACGAGAAAACATTAAAGAAAGGGCTTTCATTATAAAAGAGCGATGGACTAAACTCTAATTCTAATGGACCAAACTATGATTTTTTGTTTGTTGGAAAATAAATCAAAACACGGAATGTGTCATCTTTTACCTGATATTTGATTTCGCCATGATACTCTTTCACGATATAGAGAATATTTTTTGTTCCGAAGCCATGATTAGCTCCGTCGTTTTTCTTAGATATTGGATGTTGCTTATTATCAAAAATGACGTTTCCATCGAAATTATTTATCTCCTCAATGATCACAAAGCCTGTTTTATTTTTGATTGTTAGATCGATGATTCTTCTATCTCCAAGATTTTTTGTTGCCTCAATCGCATTTCCTAAGAGGTTGTTCATTAGGCTATATAGATGTTCTTCCTTCATGAAAGAGATGGCTTTTCCATCAAGCATGCAAGTGAAGTGGATGTTCTCTTTTTCAAAACGAAGTTGCTTTTCATAAATTATCGCATCGAGAATTTCGTTTCCAGTTTGAATCGTGGAATCGTATATACGTGTGGCCTCTTTTAATTCTTTTATGTCTTCTTGGGAGATTCTTCCTTCTAATTTTGTTAGTTGATGTCTTAAGTCGTGAGTTTTGCGATTAATAACGTCAATTGAGGCTTTGCAAGAATCAAATTGTTCTTTTTCTTGAAGAAACAATTCATGCATCAATTGAATTTCCTTTTCTTTTTCTGATTGATTCAGCAATCCCGTGCCAATAAAAAGAATGAATAAGCAAATCAAGCAGGTAAAGATTCTTGTAACGATTAACAAAGCCATTGACTCTCCCTCATAAGGGCCAGAGATGGAGAAAACGATATTCATCAGCAAAATTGATCCAATTGTTAGTATTAGGATGTTTCTTTTGACGTTATGAGAAAAGTTTGATTGCCTTTTTCTAAAGAAAACAATAAAGAAAAGTAAGTACATTACTGCATGAACTAACCAATATATGGACCAGTCTCTAAAATTATTGGCATCTTCGAAGAAAGACATTGTTTTTGTCGTGTCTTTCCCAAGTATGTTTAGCAATAGCGCATAAAATTTGCCGATGAAGACAATCGAAGCGCTTATCGTAACAAAATCAAGCATGCTCTCAAATGTTTTTTCTTTATGTGCGAAAAAGAGATATCCAAGGATTACGAGCGATCCATATGTCGAATGAAAGATTCCAACAGCGAATCTGCTCCAAAGATTTATCTGTAAACGCAACATGGCAATTGGTAAGGCTAATAAGAAGTTCGCTATGATATAAACAGGAATAATCCAAATAGAGCCTTTTCTTCTTGGAATCTTAATTCCGAAAATCAAGCAAGCAATAAATATTTCTAGAACATAGGAACAAACAATTGTGAACTGAATGCCAAGCCCTGGCATAAAATCATTTAAAGATGAAACAAGCCCATCAAACATTATTTGCCCTCCGAATAATCAATGAATCTAGAGATGAATTCTTTCTTTCTTGGCTGGGAAATTTGTAGACTTATATCTTTTAGTTTACAATCAAAATCAACGATGCCTGTCACATATTTCAAATTAACCAAATAACAATTATTGCATCTGGCAAACATGTCTTTGTCTAATTCTTTTTCTAATTTGTTCAATGCAGTTGTAACTTTGAATGTTTCTTTTGACGTGTGAATAAAAGAGCGATGCCTCATCGATTCGACATAGAGAATGTCATCTTGCAATATTTTGATTTCTGATCCTCTTTGCTTGATGAGGATAAAACTCTTATCTGTTTTATGTATGCGGCAAAGAGCTCGCTCAATCTTCAGCTTGAATTCGGCATATTCTATTGGCTTAACGACAAAATCAAGGGCTTCAACCTGATAACCTTGAATAGCCATTTGACCGAGATTCGTGATGAAGATGATTAAAACGTTTTGGTCTATTTCTCTTATCTTTTTAGCAAGATCCATTCCGTTCATGTTTGGCATCTGAATATCGAGAAACATCAAATCGTAGTCGGAGCGATATGCTTTCAGAAAAGGAACAGGATTGTCAAATTTTTTGATATTGAATTGAACTTTTCCACTCTTTTCGTAGGTTTTTAGAAAGGAATCAAGCCTTTCAGAGTCCTCTTTGTTATCTTCGATTATGGCTATGTTTATCATACGTAGTTAGTATATCACATAAAAAGATTTCTTATGTTTTCTTGAATTACTGCGTTTTTGTTGAGTGATTCGAAGGAAGATTCAGCGTTTATCAAAGTTTGAGGATTAAGATACGCCTTAATAAATCTTGTAATATCACGGAAAAGTGATATTATATCATCGTCAGGAGGATTATGTATGCCATCAATTTCTGTTTTTTATGGAATTACAATTTACATGTATTTTTTGGCTAGGGAACACAATCCATCGCACGTTCACGCATATTATGGTAGCGATAATGCCACTATTAACATTTTAACCGGGGAGATTATCGACGGGCATTTGCCTAAAAATGCGTTGAGGCTCGTTAGACAATGGGTGAAACTTCATCAAGAAGAGCTTTTAAAGATGTGGGAAACGCAGGAATTTAAAAAAATCACCCCATTAGATGAGGAGGATAGATAAGATGTTTCATAAAATTAAAAACGTAGTTGCCTTAGATGATTATTTTCTTAGCGTGTCTTTTGTCGAAGGAGTTACTAAGAAATACGATGTTAAGCCATTGTTCAACAAGATTAAAATATTCAATGAATTGAAAAATGACGATTTATTTAAGAAAGCTCATGTTGGTCCAGGCGGGTATGGTGTTATTTGGAACGATGAAATCGATATAGCTTGCGATGAATTATTTGAGAATGGCATCATAACAAAAACGCCTTTTGATAACCTTATCGCCTTTTCTGAAGCTACGAAGCTTTGGAATTTGAATGAGTCGACTCTAAGAAAAGCCATCAAATATGGAAAATTGATTGATGGTGTTGATGCGTGCAAATTTGGCAAGCAATGGGTTGTTTCAACTGAATCGATGAAACGAGAATACGGGCTTCCAAAATTTAATTGAGCTTTTTGCTTCATTAATTCAAAAAATCAGCAAAGATGATTAGCTAATCAATTG
>CAVKAU010000196.1:0-3437 GCA_963654035.1 bacterium
GTATTCTCATAGGCTCCAGAATAATTCAATGTATCAGTTTCCTTTGATACGCCGAAGATAGATACTCCAATAACAGAGGCCAAAGTCAAAGCACCAGCACAAATTTCCCATACATGCTTATGCTTTGTGAAATCTTTATCGCCATATGGTCCAAAATATGTTTGTTTCTCTTCCTTTAGCAAATCTGGCACTTTCTTTTCGTCAACAAAATATGTTTTGCCCATCGTTTTTTCTGTTGATGTATCGTTAGCAAGCATCCAGCCAAGGAGTCTGCCTAAAAGAAGGTTCAATAATGTGCCAAAGGCTGAAGTCCAGATGAGTGATAAGCCCATTTTGCCAACGGTTCCTGGGATGAAACCATAAATGCAAAGACCTGCAACTATCGAAACAATAGCAGCATCGAGTAAAGGCCAAAGTGATTTTTTAGCAGCTTCCGATTCAGCTTTCTTTAATGAACGGCCCTTATAAAGCTCTTCTTTGATTTTTGCGTAATAATATGCTCCGCCAAATATAGTCACAAGTCCGCCAAGAATAAAGCCAACTAACGCCCCTATGCCGAATTGAGCAGAGAAATAAGAGAAAATAAGAATGCCTAATTCAATTGAAAGAAGAGTGTTTGTCATTATACCAAGAGCGCCTAAATGGAAGAACAAAGATAAAATAATTGCCGCGATAGCAACCGAAGCGATTATTGCGATCATCGTAGGTCCAAAATTAACGTTTAAATGCCAGTCTTTTGCAGAAATTAAACTGTCAACCGAAGATGAAACGTTGGTTGAATAATCAAATGTGACATCATAATCATATTTGGAGGCATTCAAAATTGAGCAATAATAGAGCGCTGCTTTATATGCTGCACCGGCTTTTGATGAGTCAAAATTCCCATTGCTTATAGCATCACTATTAGGAATTAATTGGAATTTGGTGTAATTGTTATTTTCGTTTGCTGTATCAACGTACCAAGCATTTGAGGCGCCTTCGCCAAAAATAAGACGCTTAGCCATGTTTGGATCATAATCAGTTGCCGAGGTATTGGTTGCATCAAGATAGTTGTCTCCTTCTTGATAATGATTCCAAAGAACTACATAGCAATACGAAGCTTCGGTGGAAGATTCTTCGTTTGCTTCGGTAGAATTTTCTGAGCAGAATTTAACAAGTTCATTTAATTTGCCGTTTTCTCCGGTTTCATTGACTTTGATTGTGACGACAGGAACATTGTTAACATATTCAATTGAAGCCTCGTTTCCTTCAAACATATTATTGTTTCTATAAGAAACGTCGGAAGGAGCGTTTTTTTGAATTTCTTCTGTTGGTGCACCAACGCCTATTGTTATATCTTGTCCAGAAAAAGAAAGATAATCTTCTAAATATTTATATTCCGTATCATCGTTGGAGGAGGTGCGAACGGTAACTTTGATTGTGTTGTATCCTTCTTTATCTACTTCTGCATTAATGTTCCAATTTTCTAGCCTATCTTCCATTTCTTCAGCAATGGCATTAATAGGATTGTAGCCTTCCTTTTCGGTAAGATAATCCTCCGCATTAACGCCTTTATAGGTAGATCCAGATTTAGAAATCTTAAAATACAGCGATTTGCTGTTTCCATAGCTGACATCAGTGTCCATCATTGAAATGGCTTTGCCCATGGTGGCAACGCTGCCGATTAAGAGCAATGAGCTAGTTAGAATATAACCGAGTTTACGTAACATAGTGTTCCTCCATATGCCTAAACTAAAAAATTAGTCGGCAATAGCATTGATTATTTTACGCACGCACGCACGTATAAGCAAGAAATAATCGAAAACTTATTTGCTTTTTTATGTTTGAATATCACAATTAACGTTATGTAGATTGGCTAAAATAGGTATTCTTGAGAAGTAAATCCCAAATGTTTCCTGGCTTTTTGCGTTGCTTCTCTTCCTCTCGCCGTTCTATTTATCATGCCAATCATTACCAAGTATGGCTCATAAACATCTTCGAGATTAGTTATTTCTTCGCCTATTGCCGATGCAATGGATTCAATCCCAACCGGACCACCATGAAAGCGTTCGATAATTGTTCTTAAATATTTTACATCAACATCATCGAGTCCAAGTTCATCGATTTTTAAAGCGTTCATCGCCTTTAAAGCAATGTTTTCATCAATTTTCGAAAGATTCTCATAAGAAGCAAAATCTCTAACGCGGCGATAAATTCTATTCGCAATTCTTGGAGTTCCACGAGATCGTTCGCCTAAAAGTTTCGCTGCACCATCATTGATTGGCATATTCAATACTCTCGACGTTCTCTTAATAATATCAACAATCTCACCGTCTGAATAAAAATCCATTTTGGCAGAAATTCCAAATCTTGCGCGCAAAGGCGCACTTAAATCTCCTGCACGGGTTGTCGCCCCTACTAATGTGAAAGGTGGCAAAGCCATGTTTAAAGGCTTTGAAGAACCATCATGATTTACCATAATCGTTAATTGGAAATCTTCCATCGCACCATACAAAACTTCCTCAACTTGTCTAGGTAACCTATGAATTTCGTCGATAAATAAAATATCGCCAGGCTCAAGTTCACACAAAATAGCAGCTAAATCCCCAGTTCTTTCGATAGATGGTCCATTTACAACTTTAATGTTTCCTCCCATTTCATTGGCTATTACATAGGCTAATGTCGTTTTTCCTAAACCAGGAGGCCCATAAAGCAAAACGTGGTCTAATGGCTCTTCGCGTTTTTTCGCAGCGCCTATAAAAACCCTGAGATTGTCTTTCAATTTTGATTGTCCAACGTATTCAGAAAGAGTAAGAGGTCTTAGCGTTAAATCGCTAGAGATATCTTCTGTTTCTTTATTTGCGTCAAGTAGTCTTTCTTTTTTCATTTTTTGCTGCCTTTAATTTTCTTAAGAGCAAGTCTAAGCAATTCTTCGCTAGAAGCATTAGGTTCGTTTATTCCTGATAGCGCATCATCAATTTCTTTAGCTTTGAAGCCTAAAGTTTTTAAGGCACTACGTATTTCTTCGTATCTTTCATCGTTATTTTTGGTTGATGAATTTGAGGTCAGCTTCCCTTTCAAATCAAGGATAATTTGCGATGCAGCTTTAGGGCCGATGCCTGGCAATTTTTTAAGGTATGACGTGTTGCTTGCCGCAATTGCTTTAAACAATTCGTCTGGAGTTGTCGAGCTTAATGCGTTTACCGCTGTTTTCGGTCCAATTCCTTTAACTTGAATTAAAGAAATAAAAGCTTCTTTTTCCAATTTTGAAGAGAATCCAACTAAGTAATGATCGTTTTCGTTGAAAACTTCGTACACGAAAACGGTAGTTATATCACCCTTTTCCCATTCAAAAGGCCTTGAAGCAAAAAGTTCAAACGCTATTCCGTTAACATCTATCGCTAACATTTCATCGCTTATATCAACTATTTTTCCAGTAAACGAGTAATACATATAGG